>QMXA01000102.1 GCA_003661905.1 Thermoprotei archaeon
GATTGGAGGAAATTGAAAAGATGCTAATATCTATACTAAGAAGATTAGAGGAGATCAATAATAAACTTAAAGTTCTAGGTATAAATGATGAAGTACTATCTACAGCTTCTAGACTTGTTATAGCTATTTCAATACCAGCAACAAAAGCTCTTGAATCTGCTCGTAGGGTTATTACAGTTTTAAAAAGTTCAATAATCACAGATCCTATAAGTAGAGCTATTATTGAATCACTATCTAGTTGTGACGAACTATCTATTTCAGAAATAGCACGTAGAGTTAGGGCTATAAGAGGATCATCATCGAGGAGAATAATTAGAGAGAGACTCAAATACTTAGAAGAAAAAGGAATAGTAATAAACATCGGAAAAAGCACAAGACCAATCTACATGTTAAGACTATGTAAAGAATAGATAGTGAATTGAGATGATTAACAAGAGATCTATCATTAATTATATGATAACAATCTACGCAATTCTCAAAATCATGATTAATGCAGTGATTATATATACAGCAATAAAGTTGAAAATAATATTCAAAATATGGTGTAATAAGAGAAAGTTCAAGAAGATTCTCAGGAAGAATAAGATACCGAGTGATTTAGTAAATGAGTTATATGAAGAATATGCTTTAAAACTTAAAGATTTTCAAAAGTCGATATCTATAGCAAAGACTATCAAGATACTGCAATTTAGAGGTGATGAATTGTAATATTGTCAATTACCTAGTACCGACTTTCTATTGCATTCTAGATGTATTTATTAGTAATAAGAGATATATTTGATGTAAAGATTAGGATTTTGGATAGGTAACATGTCTAATACGAGAAGAATACTAATTTCTGAAGATTCTCTAGAGATATTAACGGGAGGAAGAATAAAATATTGAGAAAAGAAAGATAAAACTCGGTAAATGGATTTTAAAGGAGAAAATAGGTGAATTCATTGGTTGTAAGAGTAAGGTTAAGAGTTAAAGCATTGAGTACTAATAAGAGTATAGAATTGGTTGTTTTAGCTAATGGAGGAGCTGAAAGTCCTAAACCTTGTATTGTTGTAGATACTAAGATAGCTAAAGAACTTGGTTTATGGCCCTTAACTAATGCTGAGATATATTTTGAGAGGAAGCATCAATAACATCTCAAGTCTATTTAATACCTAATTCAGTTGAACTAGAGTTAATTAGTGATAAGGAAGATGTGTTGGATAGAGTTAAAGCTGATTTAGTAATTCAAGAAGGGCTTAGAGAACCGTTAATAACAGATATAACTATAGATGAACTAGGTATTCAAGTAATTAGCTTTAGTAAAGGATTATGGAGACATAGAAAAGATTTACCTAACATTATAAGAAGAAGTGCTAGAATCTAATTCTTAAGGATTTATAAATAATTAAGATAATTAAGTTTGGTATAGTAATTAAGATATATATAATAGAATAGTAAATGTTATAGTTCTTTCCTTATATGGAATTATAGCTCTGTAGTAACTAAGTTCTTGACCCTCATGATATACTCTATGTATTTCTTTTATTGGTATGTACTTAATGCTTATTTCAGCATACACCCATCCTCTTAAAGGTATTCCTTCCACCTCCCTAACAATATGTATAGTTATTGACCTTCTATGACCTGGGTATAGTATATAGAGCTTTGGTACAATATTCATCGATGTTCTACAAGGTATTGGTGGAGTAGTAAATGTAGGAGCTATTAAGGGGATATATCTATTTATAGATATGAATTTCTTTCCATCAGCGCTCATGTTTATTATCCTTATCTTGCCCCATTGATTATCAATAAATTGTGGAATGTATATTGCTGAATCTCCATTATTCAATACATCTACCTCAATTATTGAATTAGACACTAATTTATTAATTGAAAGTTGGATAATTCCATCAGATATAATTGTGTAGATATCGCTAGTCTTGATAGCTACAGCTCTCTCTAATGGCTCTGGATATGAATTCTCTAAATAAAGTTCGCATGTAGCTATAGTAGTTCTTGTAGTTATTGTCATTGGGCATGTTATTATTGTTATATTTCTCATCAATTGCATATTTATTGGGTATAAAGTGAAAACTGCTCGAAATGGTACTTTACCTAATATCGAGCCATAGACATATAGCTTATGTGCCCCATGTAAACTTAATCTCATGGAATCCTTAGTACCAGGCTCTATTACAGCTGAGGGATAGTAATATGATCCCACTTTCCTAATAGTCTGATTACCACTACTTCTCTCAATAATGAATTGCAAACCAGCAATTAGTGGAAGTAAAGCTTTCTCAACGTTCAAAGAATTGTTGCCAGTATATTCTATAGTGAAGATCCCTGTACCATTAGGATATATAACCAAACTATAGGACCAATTTCCAATAAGACCATAGTAGCATGTGATACTAAGATATTCATTTATAGGTAGTCCTGTTGTAGGGAGTACTGTATGTGATGGAGTAATATATGAAGAGGAAGTAACAGACGAAAATCTTTCTGAAGAGCTTTGATCCCCTATTCTAGTGGTATAAATAAATATCAGTAAGGATTCAATTAATATAACAATCAATAATGTACCCATGACTATTGAGCTAAATCTCATATAGATCCCATGTAGAGTTAATGCAAAATTTCTTATAAAATCAAAGATTCGAACATAATTGGTAATAATTTGAACATAGATATACAATAACTACTTCCTACCTTGATCCCGTAGTTTCTTTAGTTTTTCTTTTGCTTTTTTGTATGTTATTTCTCCATATCTGTATTTGTTGTATATTTCCCAAGCTTCCTTCGTAAAACCTGCTCGAGCAACTAAATCTATCAAAACACTAAGCCTAGGTCTAACAAACCTTATGAAATAACCAACTCTATCCCTAACCACAGCACCACCTTCATTACTTCTGATATCCTTTATTTAGAAGTTATTTGTTAAACTCTTTGTATTTTTTAACTATTAGTATTAGTCCATTAATTCCCGTTACTGTTACTTTCTCTCCTTTGGGTATACAGTTATTGAATGCCTTGGCTCTCCATAACTCACCATCTACTTTAATGAATCCTTCATAGCATATATCATCTACTGCAACTCCTATTGCTCCTAGTAATGTCTCAAGTCCTACTTTTGGTTTTTCAATTTGTACTTTTATTACCCTATATCCGATTAGAGTAACTATGGAGATATAGATAAGTATGCCTATGATTAGAATTGTAAGGTTAATTAGTCCTGCATAGTACATAATTATGAGAATTGATACGACGATAAATGTCGCAACTATAAACTCATCTAATAAACCCAGTATAACCTCAATGACTCTAGCCATATCCCACTCGAATAAGTACATAACTAAACATGTAAATAAAAATCATTATTAACATGTTAGCCTCTATTTACGAAGCATAAATGTAGTCTTTGAAAATAAACTATGAAATTATGACTTCCTTGCTATGAGGTGTGTTAGTGGGTGTTTCTCTAGCGGTGGTGTCCATAGTTTTTGATATATTGGTGGTGGATATATTAGTCCTACTTCCTCTAGTCTCTTTATTGTTCTCTCTACTTGATCTACTTTCATTCCTAGCCATAACTCATCATCCTGGACTTCTGCTAACGCTCTTGCACCTCCACATGGTATTGTTAGCCATGGGGATTTATTCTTCATAATTGTCGCTATTATTTCACAGACTGCATGCCCATTGAAGTCTGATGATGGTTTGTGCCCTGTAGAGTCGAAGTATCCTATGAGTGCTAGGTATGCTTGTAGTGAATTAACTATTAATATCACTCCATCTGGCTCTACTCCTAACCTATTGAATCTATCTATGGGTGCAAACACAGCTGCTCTATAACTATTAAGTGGAAGTGCATGAATACTCTCAATAAGTTTCTTAAATAACTCTTCAGTATATCCAAAAGCCTCAATCCACCTCTTAGCAAGATCTTGTGGAAGCTCCTTAAACCCAAGTACGTAAGTACCAATAACACAAGCATCAATATTACTAGAATTAGCAATAATAATAGCTCTAAGCGAAGAGGCAAGCTTTATTGCTTGACACAAAGCAATATTGACCTTAGTGAAGGAGCCAATTTTCCTAGCTTCTTCCTCAGATTTAAAGAGCTTAAAACCAATAGGATCACCTCTAGGTTTTAAAACTTTAACAATTCTCTCATAAAGATCATTCCACTTACTCAAAACAACACCCCAACACCATAACACCCACAAACCAATAAACATTTCTATATACACTTTAAGGATTATGAAAGCTTGCACCTAAATAAGAAAATAAATTAATTTCAACAGATTTTATGAAAGTAATGATGTGTTTGAGAAATAAAGATTGTTAATGGGGGTCAAGGAGCGAATTTTATTTCCATCGTGTTAGTTCTATTTTTGATATTAATGTATCGTCTATGTATCTTTCTAGGAGTGGTGTTATTCCTGATGTATCTACTAAGTACCTATATCTCATTTTTGAGTGTCTAGTCCCTATGAATGAGCCTTTTTGACCATTTACATATTCGTAGATCCTTATCGTTACATTCAATTCTGAATTAACTACATAGCATGTACCTGTTGGCCCTTTACATGGTACTGTGTTAGGTGTTGTAGTGAATTCTTCATGCCCTAAATACTCTAGTAGTTGATTTGGGAAGTATATATCTACTCTAACTGTTATGGACCAATTATTTCCAGGTCTTAAATATGGTAAGAATAGTGGTGATACTACTAGAGTCATTGAGTTATCTGATGTTGGCCATAGCTCTAGATTGAAGTATTTCTCACCTATTTTAGAACTCCAAGATTTAATAAATAGTGCATAGCCTGATGTATTAATTATGTAGGTACTATATGATGGTTCTAAACTAGATGTTTCATTACCTTCAACTAGGTATGTTGTAGATACTTTAGTTATGCTAAAATATGACTCATTAATTCTAGACACAGTATATGTCAATACTTCATAGTAATTACCAGTACTAGGTACTAATCTATATGTATACATACCTTCACGAGGACTGAAAATACCCATACTAGGAATACTGACATTGATATAAAGAACTCTCCAACTAGGTTTACTTTCCTCAGTAACTTCGCAAGGAGGAATTTCCTCAACACTAAATGGGTGAAAACGTATGAAAATAATTAACAAGGCAATAGCTAAAATAACTAAACATGTAATGATAAGTAATGATCTCAAACTCGCACCAATCAATAACTTCTTAACAAAACATAAAACTATACTTCAATCAACACATTCATCACTATGCAATTCTATA
>QMXA01000103.1 GCA_003661905.1 Thermoprotei archaeon
ATTCAATTGGAGGAAAGATCTCTTACGAACTCAGAATTTCTTAAAGAATACGAAGCTATAATTAATGTACTAGAGCTAGATACGAAACTCACTCCTTTAGCAATAATTCTTAGAAACTGTAGTATAATTGCTATAGCTTACGGTATAGGTGATAGACCGAATGATCAGGAGTTCATAAGTAAAATTGTTAAAGGTGATCTGAAATATGTAGTAATACTTCCTACTGGAGTAGAGGAATTGGAAATAAATGACATTAAGAGAATTGAGAAAATTATTAAATGCGGTGTTGAACCCATTGAAATTCCACCTCTCCCCTCACTAATTACTCTCGTAACTTCTCTAGCTCTTAGTGACTCTGTTAATCCTTGTACTCTTTATCTATACATATTATTGCTTGTTTCTGCATCACTTATAACGCTGTCTGAAAGACCTGCAAAGAAGCATGTATTAGGTGTGGGCATAGCTTTTATGTTGGCTATAATGGCTGGTTACATATTGTTGGGTCTAGGTCTTCTCACTGTTGTTTCAATAATCCCGAAATATGTATTCATAGCAATAGGTCTTGGATTCGGTCTATGGACTATTATATCAGCTCTTAAGGGTAAAGGGAGAATTATTTCCAAAGGTAAGATTCTTGGATTTATTCCTAAAGCCTCTGAAAATATAGCTATAAGTGCTTTCCTTGGACTACTAGCGACATTTACATTATTACCATGCAGTGCAGGTCCTTACTTAGTATTTATAGGAATTGCATCTAGATTACCTAAGCTAAGCGCATTAGGCTTACTGCTATATTATAACGTATTATTTATAACGCCTCTCATAGCGTTATTACTTGCAGTTCTTATAGGTATATCACATGAATCGATAAGGAACTTTATTCTAAAGAACCATGTTAAAGTATCTATATTGGCAGGCTCATTACTTATAGCTATTGCCATATATGCTCTCTTCCTACCAATATAACTTTTCATAATGATTATGAGAGAAGCTTAGCTTTTTATTTATAATTTCTGAGAATTTCGAGGTGTTGAGGTATGAGTAGTGAAATACTCGGATTATCAATAATACAAAGCTTTTCACCAAGAGACTACATGATAATAAAAGTAGAATCTGTGGTGGCTATAACAAAGACTAAATATCAAGAAGTTATAATAGCTGATTTAAAGGGTTATGGAAGAGCATTAGTACTTGATGGTTTAATACAATCAACAGAGATTGACGAATATGTATATCATGAATCACTTGTACATCCAGTTATGATTACACATCCAAATCCTGAGAAAATCCTCATAATAGGGGGTGGAGAAGGTGCTACATTGAGAGAAGTTCTAAGATACAATACAGTTAAGAAGGTTGTTATGGTTGACATTGATGGAGAGCTTATTGAGTTATGTAAGAAGCATCTTAAATCCTATCATCAAGGAGCTTTTGATGATCCCAGGGCTGAAATTGTGATAATGGATGGTAGAGAATATGTTGAAAAGTCACATGAAAAATTCGACGTAGTGATATTAGATCTTACAGATCCCTACGGCCCAGAAATTTCTAAAGCATTGTATTCTCAGGAGTTCTACGAAAAGATATTTAGAGTATTGAAAGACGATGGTCTTATGGTTACTCAAGCAGGTTCTTCATTCTACTTCGAAAAAGTGTATGACTATGTACTAAACAATATTAAAAAAGTATTCCCAATAATTATAGAATACAATGTATGGATACCATCATTCGGTTACGCATGTAATTTCATAATAGGTTCTAAGAAATATAATCCAAAAATCCTTAGCGCTAATGAAATTGAGGAACGACTCAAGAAACGAGATGTTAAAGATAAGCTAAGATTTTACTCAAGCACAACACATATCTCCCTTATGCACATGCCAATATATAGGCCTTCCAATAAACGTTGATTAATAATGTATTTTTAATCAACTACCTAGATTCTTTAAGTTCCGACACATATTTGAGATCCTAAAGCTATGTTAGTTTGGGAATTTCATGGGATAGATATTGCGTGAATTAACAGTATATGCCAGAAGGTTAATTAGAAAAATGGTGAGCGAGGGTATTTTAATACATAGAGGATCAAGATGGATTATAACAGTTGATAAAAGAGGTATTGTAAGAGTATTTGATAAGTCTAGTGGTAAGAGATACCTTTACATATTTTTGATTAAGAAATTCAAAAAGAAATGAGATGCTTCTTTGGTAGTACTAATTTTACTACATCGAAGTATTTAGGAGCGGTTAGCACATATTTAAATAGCAACATGAGGTAATTTAATCATGAGACTCATAGGTGTTGTAGGTAGTGGTTCAACAACTGTCTACGCTCCTTTACTAGTTTATGAGAATCATGAATCTTTAGCTAAGGAAGAGCAATTAGTAATTATTAATGATAAAAAGAGATTCATAAAATACCTAGGGGTATTAAGACGTGTACATAGATATGAACCATTTCTTGATCCAAGGAAAAGAACGAGTTATGTAGATAATCCAACACTAGTAGATCATGGAGTTATGCCCCATACCTCTGCTTGGATAACATTAATAGGTTCTATTCAGAACAAGATGCTAAGTGATGTTCAACTACCACCTAATCCCGGTTCATATGTTTATGTTATTGAGAGTCCTGAGGACTTAGATCTACGTATTAGTGTTAAGGAGAGCATTGTTGTAGGAAAACATAAGTATAGTGGCATAGAAATACCTCTAGACGTTTCTGCAATACCTTTACACACAGTAGTTGTAGGAGCTACTGGTACCGGTAAATCAAGGCTCGTAAAAGCATTAGTTGATGAAATCATTAATAAAACTAATTACTCGGTTATAATATTTGATCATACAGGAATGGATTATGTCCCTTACTATGAGGGACACACTGTTCAAGCCTCAAAAATAGTTCTAGACCCTCTCTTAATAACAGATCTTATACTAGAACGAACAGACCTAGAGCGTAGAACCTATGAACCGTATGTATTAACAGCAACCCTTGCTTACATGATTCAAACATGCAAATACCCTGAATCTAGCACTGAATTACAGCAATCAAGTCTTTCAAGCTTTATGAAAAACACACAAGACAGATACGTATCTCAGCAAAGAGATCTGTTTGAACAACTAGGAGAAGTAGATACTGAGAAACTCATGCAGAAAGCTGCAGCTATGGGTATGAGATGGGATAAAGATGAATTCAAGGATCTTATATCTAAAACTGTTAGCTACATGAGAGGAAAGGAAAGTGCTAGGCTAAGACTTTCAATAGCCTTTGATATACGACTAGGTAATAGCTTCTTTGATATGTTAAGTGAACGCACTACATTGCCAAGAGCTGTAGTTAGTAAAGTTTTGAAAGAGAAATTGGTTGTCGTAGATCTTAGTTCTGAAGATATACTCGTTAGAAAATACATAGTCTCCGCTATAATCTCAGAATTATGGAAGATTATAGAAAGTAAACGTGAGGTCATAAATGTAGTTGCAGTAGTTGATGAAGCCCATAACTATGCATGTAGGTTCTGTGGTGAACCCCATAAAGCCATATCCAGAGTTGCTAGAGAGGGTAGAAAATGGGGCTTTGGCTTAGTATTAGCAACTCAGAGAATGATTGACATAGACCCTGAAATTAGAGGAAATATAAATACAGTATTCTTCAGCAAATTACAAACACCATCAGACTTTAATGAGATATCAGCTTACATGGATCTAGGAGGATTAACAGAGGCTTCCCTTGCAGTTCTTAGCAAGAGGGAGTTCTTCGTTGCAGGACTTATGAATACTCTAAGAGTACCCATATTATTGAAAGTTAGAGAGGTGCCTAGTCCTGGTACAACCACCTAGCTACTTTGAGCAAGAATCCACGGAACTAGAGGAATATCCACTAGGTGCTCCAACACTCCAAGGCATGGATAAGGAAGTAAAAAGAATGGTGAGAATTGCAAGACCAATTAAGGAGAAAGCAAATGAAATTAGACAAATTATAGAAAGAGGTGGTTGGGATCCCAGAAATTATCCTAGGCTCGATAAGATACCTGACAAATATCCAAAGAACCTCTGTGTTGTTGCTGTAGATACAGGCTTTACAGAGCCATCGGTAGAGCTTACAGGTGGTAGACTAGTTATTGTTATTAAAGCACATGCTTTCTTTGGCTGTGAGCCTAGATGTATTGGAGGTAAAGAAGCAACAGCTCTAGTAAAGTTCTTAGAGTCCGAAGAAGGTATTGCCAAGCCCATATCCAAGATAGTTGAAAGAAGATTCATAGTTGATTTACTTAAGAGGAAGGAATTAGGAGAGTTACATGTAGACATGATAATTCTTGATGGGGAATTGATACCAAGAATACCTCCTGGTTATAGGAGGAGATCTGAAAGATTAATGATGAAGTTATATACTAGAATAATTGACTTAAGTAATGAAATGTTTAAATTAGCTTTCAATACTAAAACGGCTCTTGTAGGTGTTATTAAGAGGAGCTATGGCCATTTCCTGGGTCCATTAATAAATATGCCTGAACTAGAATTAAATGACAAAGCTATTGCAACATATATATTAAAGCCTGGTGAATACATAGACTTAGGATACTATTTCGACATTATAGATAAAACGAGAGGAGTTCTAGAGAATCTTGAAAAGAAGAAAGTAAAAGGGAGTATTGTAAGAACGTTAAAACAAAGAGTAGAGTGGCTAAGGAAAATAGTTGATAACGTTGATTGGTCAGGTCATACTAGAATAATTCTCTATAAATCCTGGGTACCTTCATACTTCTCACTAGCTACTAAGGTCGAAGTATGGCCTAGTGATAACTTGCCTACAGATAGCATACTGGGATACCTAGCTGCTAGTACAGGTATTAATGGAGTTCCATACCAGATTGATGTAGTTGATTCAATGTGCAGAATTCCACGATCATTACTTCTTGAAACACAACAGCAATTATTTAGAGACTTAGCCATTAAATTAGAGGATGTTAAATTAGCTATGAGTATTGCTGGATTAACCAACCCAGAGAAAATGGCACGAATAGGATTTAAATAAAAAGAGACAGGGATAGTGAAATCATTCAATAATCCTGGACCTTCATTAATTTATTGTTTAAGTGCTTAAACACTATATCCATTGCCTATAGAACTTCATTTCAATTCCTAAGAAATTATATAAATCTGAATTATATGTTATGAGTTTGCCAATTTTATGAAGGGTGAATGTAGGAACTAATAATATGCTGATTATTAAAGTAATTAACCTG
>QMXA01000104.1 GCA_003661905.1 Thermoprotei archaeon
GAAATACGATTCAAAGCCCGAAAATGCGTAAAAGGGCCAAGAGTTATCAAACCAATTACAATTTTAATACAGAGAAATGGCGATATAGAAGTAATTCCTCAAAGCATCAATGAGATTCTTCCAAAAGAAATTGTAAATATGTAATCAATACTTATAGTATATTCTATAACTACTATAGGGCGAGATATTGCTACTAATTGAAATAAGAATAATACCTATTGGTGTTGGTACTAGTCTAAGTACCTACATAGCTAGAGTTATAGAGGTAATTAAAGAGAGGGAATTGAAATATATCATCACACCTTTTGGGACCTGCATTGAAATGAAGGATTTCGATGAACTCACAACAATACTTAGAGAAATAGTTAATGTACTAAGGAACATGGATGTAAAGCGCATAGCAATAGATATAGCAATAGATATACGTTTTGACAAGCCAATAACTCTTGAGAGTAAAGTAATATCAGTAAAATCTAAACTAAGGTAAATATTAATAGTTTTAAATTCTCATAAAGTTAGAAACAGTATTAGAGAGGCCAAGGTATTGAAGGTTAGCATCATAATACCCTCATACTCCAGACCGCATTTTTTACAACTTGTGCTAAATAGACTCGCTAATTGCTATCCTAAACCCTATGAGGTAGTAATTGTAACTCATCAAAAGCAAGAACCTTACAAAAATTTATACAAAAGAATAGTAAGCACTATGAGGTCAAAACTAAATATTACTCACATAGAGAATTCAACACATCTCCTAGCAAGATCATATAACTTAGCGATAAGAGCCTCCCAAGGAGACATAGCATTGTTTCTAGATGATGACGTAATTCCATTACCTAATCTTATCTACGAACATGTCAGAGTGTATAGAGAAAACAAAGGTTTATGTGGTGTTGAGGGCCAGGTTAAGGAGTTGAATAGATATTTAAATAAGGTTGTTAGAAGTATTAAAAATGAGAAACGTATACACCCATGGTACTTACCCATTTGTGGTATGGAAAAGTTTCATCATTTCTTAACTGTAAGTGGATATGTTTTAAAAACACATAGTAATACTTCAAGAGAAACTTTGTTAAAAATAGGAGGTAATATGAGTATCTTACTTTCACTTCTACAAGATTTAATAATAGATGAAGATCAAAGGCATTGCATAAACTTTGAAACAACTCTTTGCACAAAAATTCTATCCAAGAACCCTGGATGTAAGTTTATCTATAATCCAAAAGCTATTGTAATTCATCTTAAGCACCCACGAGGTATTTCTAGACCCTATAATCTTATAACAGCATATAGGATTAAACGAGAAATACTTAGAACATCATTCAAGTTCATTAAATTATTTACCAAGAGTATTAATGTTAAAAACCTGGTGATACGTGAAATCTATGAATTTCTAGTATCAGTAAAGAATCTTAAGTATAGAACTATACATAGAGAACTAGGGTATTATCTAGGAGGAAGTATAGGGCTTATCTTGGAATTCCTATACTACAAGCTCATTCCCTATGATATCCCAAAAATCAAGGTGATTACGCTAACATTCGATGATGGATATAGAGGGATCTATAAACATGCATTTCATGTACTTAATGAATATGGTTATCGAGGTGTAGTATTCATAATCACAGGTTTAGTAGGTGATATTTTTGAAGGTACAGAGCTTATGAATATTTCAGAACTATCTAAATTACTTAGCGCTGGATGGGAAATTGGCTCACATACGCATTCACATTCAAAATTAACTATACTAAATACAAGTGCTGCACTAAAGGAATTACATGTTAGTAAGCTATGGATAGAAAAACAACTAGGATATAAACCCATATCAATAGCATATCCCTATGGGAACTTTAATTCCCGTATTATCTATTTGGTGAGTAAATACTATGATTATGGTAGAACAACAATTCATAACATAAATACTCTGAGTTCTTGGATAGGTAACAATAGACTTAAATTACATGCTCTATTAGTTCGTGAGGAAAATGTTGATGAGATTAAGAGAGTTATACAAAAAGTCAATGCAGAAGGTGGCTGGTTAATACTGGTGTTCCATAATATAGTTAAGAACTCTGAAGACTTACCTCTAGATAATAAATCACTTTCATGGATTACTTTAGAAAGATTCAAGGAACTAATAAATTACATAGACAAATTTAAATTACAAGTCAGAACCTTTACAGAGATGCTAAATAGTATCAATTCCCTACCTAATGAGTAATTTTACTGATATTTTTAACTATGCTATATAAGTTCTAATTCCAATTGCATACTTCAATAATAGTTATGCGCTCCATTAACAACAAATTACGATGTTAAGAGAATAAGTATGATTAACTAGGTAATTAGTATTGAAGAATTTAATTTAGTGGGCCCGCGGGGATTTGAACCCCGGACCTCCGCCTATCTTAAACCCAGGAGCCCATGTATGTTCCTGTAGGCTCCTGGGCCTTGTAAGGGCGGCGTCCTAACCAGGCTAGACGACGGGCCCTCACACCCTACTGCTTCTATTTTCCTCAGATTAATAAGCTCTAAGATTTTTAGGTTATGATCTAGTATAGAACATAGCTACTTCACTAAGATTACACCTGGGATTTTTATGTATGTAGCTTTAACTAGGTCACACCTGGTTTATGTGCTTCAGCCATGCGTCTCGCCATGGGTATTAATAAGTAGAACTTGCTCTATATTTCCTGCAAGGGAATCTATTTGGAGTTTCAATCAACACGTGAAAGAATTGTAGAGATCTTGAGAAGAACTCAAAGACCTTTGAGAGTTGAGGAGATAGCTATGATACTTGGCTTAGAACCTTCCCGAAAAAGGGAAATTTATGAACATCTAACACACATAGCAAAGACTATAAGGAGACAAAGCAGCGGCAAAGAAGTTCTTATAATGGAACTTCCCAAATGCAGAGACTGTGGCTTCATTTTCAAGAATTTAAAGAAGCCTAAAGAGCCTAGTAGGTGTCCTAAATGTAAATCAGAACGAATAGATCCTCCTAGATTCAAAATAGTATTGATTTCGAATAAATGATTGACATTGGTATTTCTAAGTAAATCGCTTTTTACTAGTTCATGTTTATACTAATTCTCTATTACAAATCTGCTCTATAGATTTCTGATTAAGATCTTACTTTGAACTCTTCTACTTCTTTAACTATGGCAATTCCTGAGCTAGTACCTATGCATGTAGCTCCTAATAACATATATGTAACTGCATCTAGTGCTGTTCTAATACCACCAGAAGCCTTAATACCTACCTTACCTTTTGTACTCATTCTTATCAATATTATATCAGATGCTGTAACACCTCTAGGTCCAAACCCTGTACAAGTCTTAACAAAATCTGCTCCTACTTCTTCAATAATTCTTGAAGCTCTTACAATTTCATTCCTTGATAACATACCAGTTTCAATTATCACTTTTATCTTCATTCCTAGAGAATGAACTATATCAGTTAGTAAATGAATTTCATCTCGGTATTGAGACCATTTACCGCTTTTAATAAACATTATGTTTGAAACTACATCAACTTCTTTAGCACCATTAGTAGCAGCTAATTCTATTTCCCTTAACTTAGATTCTGTACTTGAATACCCCAAGGGAAATGAAATAACAGTGATTATAGGTGTTTTAGCAATTTCGGATGCTAATTTTACATAACTTTGAGGAACAACTAATGACCTAAAATTTAGAGGATCACTCTCTTCAATGAAATTTATGAGAGATCTCTCATCAGCGCTAGGTTTTAGAAACGTTTGGTCAATGAACTTAGATATTTGACTTCCTAATTCATACAATTTATTCAGTACCATATTATAGAAGCTCAATCTATCCAGTCACCGAACATTATTTTCTGAGGTATGTATATATCCATTAGGAATTTCAGACCTTTTCCTGTGAGCGCTTCAATTTCGAGTTTACTCTTCTTTAGCATAAAGATCTTTAACTCCTTCTTCCATTTAGGAGTCTTAAACCATTCATAACTCTTGAGCTCTTGAGCTCTTTTCAAATCAGTCTTCTTAGCCTTAATTATGAAGTTTCTCCTTTCCTTCTCACTTAAATATGGCTTTTTCCTAGTTTCCTTATCACCAAATATATCCGTCATACTAACCCCAAGAAATCTTGCCTTAGGAGTTGCAAGTCTTTCACTTTCATAGGAAAGTGTTATGGATCCTATCTTAAACACACTATAGATATACCATCCATAGGGATCAGCATCCGTCAATACATAGATAGGTAAACCTAGTTCCTCATTGAGTCTTCTAACAAATCTTCTCGTAGCTCTATCAGGCTGACCAGCACTCGTAATGAGGATAGCCTTGTACTTCCTCCAAAAACCTGCTCTGTGTAATTGTTGAAATACAGCATCTTTCTCAACTACAAGGACGAACTCTGCATTAACATCTACAAACTCTATTAGGTCAGGTGTTGGCTCAATTGCATAAGCTCCGTGACCCATTTTACTCAGATCTATTAAGTCATCACCACTCCTAATTCTCATATCACCTACTACTTTGCCTTTCTCTTTGCTTAGAATCAACATCTCCTCTCTCAGTAAATTAGTAAATACTTCAATATCTCGTAGTACTGAGTCACTTTCTTTCTGCTCATCCCACGTATTTTCCTCCACTATTTTTCCTCTATGATCTCTATATCTTATGGTATGTTTTCCTCTATAGTAAAGATCTCTTATGGTGGGATATTCATTATTTACTAATGCTTCATAAATTATCGATGCCATTAGCAATGTTTGCATGAATTTTCGTGATTCACGTACATCAAGAAAACTTCTTTCAAAAGTATCTGTACCTAGTAAGAGCAGTTTACGCTCAGCATCATATATGGTGTTCGACAATGTTCTCTTAGGAATGATAAGCCTAGGTTCTTCGCCCTTAAGTATCTTAATCGCTATTTCAGAAAATCTTTCATGAAGTACCTTAACTGCCTTTTGCCTAGCTCTTGCATCAGTACTTGAGATTTTCATACCCATAAGTCCTCACCATTATTACTCAATGGATATTACAACCTGATTCACATTTCTTACACGTACTCCTGACACCTTAGAACTAACTAAGTTGAATAATGCTTCTTTAATTCTTTCTTCATCTATTTGTTGATTCTCATTATCTTCATTCCTACCTAACACAACTAAGCTTCTAGCAATTTCAGGTATGTACTTTATTAATGTAATTGCTTTTCTCTGCATTTCCTCTTGTTTCC
>QMXA01000105.1 GCA_003661905.1 Thermoprotei archaeon
ATAATCAATGACCTACTCAGTAAACTCTGTAAAAAACATGGTATAAATAATTATGAGATATATGAAGCTAGCGTAGCAGGCAATACAGTTATGACATATCTTTTCGTCGGTCTAGATCCATATCCACTGATACGATCATTTAGGATCCCGGTTAAGGTACAGCCTACACCATACATATTAAATGCTAAGGACATAGGACTAAACGTAAATGAGAATGCTAATGTATATGTTCTTCCTTGTAGTGGTAGATTCTTAGGCGGAGACGTAATAGGAGATATACTCACAGCTGGAGTTAATTTCTCTGAAGATCCAGCATTACTGATTGATATAGGTACAAATACTGAAGTTGTTATAGGATGTAAGCACTGGTTTATGGGGACAACAGCTCCAGCTGGGCCAGCTTTTGAAGGCTGGGGTCTGAAATGTGGTGTAAGAGCTATTCTGGGAGCTATAGAGAGTGTAAAAATAGATTCTAAAACGCTTGAAGCACATTATAGCACTATAGGCAATGCTAAACCAATAGGGATATGTGGTTCAGGATATATAGATTTGCTTGCACAATTATTTATCAATGGTATTATAGATAGACAGGGTAAGTTCTATAGACATATCGAATCGCCCTACATTAGGAAAGGAGCTGAAGGATACGAATATGTTGTAGTTCCAGCTGATGAATCTGCTACAGGTAAAGATATAGTGATTACAGAAAAAGACATCTATAATCTGATAGATGCTAAATCATCTGTATGTGCTGCTGTATCCATAATATTAAAGAAGATGTATTTGAGTGTTGAGGATGTTAAGAAGATTTTCATATGCGGTGCATTTGGAAGGTATCTAGATATAAACAGTGCTATGGCTATAGGCATGATACCGGAGTTCCCGAATGCTGAGATAGTGTATATAGGTAATGGTTCTCTAGGTGGTGCTTATCTAACATTGATATCCAAAACATATAGACAGGAAGCTGAAAGAATTGCAAGAAATATGGCCGTAATAGAGCTTATGCTAGATCCGAATTTCATGGAGGAATATGAAGCAGGATTCATACTGCCTGGCAAGCCCGAACTATTCCCATCATGGTGGAGAGCAAGTAGAGAAATAAAGCCTTGGAGAGCATTGTAGTTAATCAAAACCAGGTATAAATTGCTTATTAAGTTTCATAGACAATTTACTGGTGGTTACTTTGAGGAGCCCATTTATAGCATCGATCTCTGGAAAAGGGGGTGTTGGTAAAACTACTCTAACAGCTCTTTTACTCAAAGTGCTAATTGAAAATTCATCAGAAGACGCCATACTTGTTGTCGATGCTGATCCAGCTACGAATCTTCCAGAGGTTCTGGGAGTTACAATACCTAAAACTATCGGTGATGTTGTTGAAGAGTTTAAAAGAAGGATAAGTAGTATGGATAATCTAGGTTTTGAGAAATCATCCTTACTACAATACTGGATTATGCGCGACTGTCTTGTTGAAACAACATATTTTGACCTCTTAGCTATGGGACGTGGAGAAGGAGAAGGCTGCTATTGCTATGTAAATACTGTTTTGACAAAAATTCTAGTAGACTTGATAAAGAACTATACCGTTGTGTTAATGGATATGGAAGCAGGGCTTGAACATCTAAATAGACGTGTAGATAGATATGTAAATACAATGATAGTAGTTGTAGATCCATCAATTATGAGCTTCAAGACCGCTGAGAGAATAAAGACTATAGCCGAAGAAGTAAGGATCAACCCAGAGAAAAAGTATATCGTGGGTAACAGAATCCCTCAATCAATGTATGAAACCCTCATTAAATGGGCCAAGAAAATAGGGTATGAAGTAGCAGGTGTAATTCCTGAAGATGAACTTATTATGAAGTATAACCTGATTGGTAAGCCACTTCTTACTTTACCCTCAAATAGTGCGGCTGTTGAAGCTGTAAAGAATATAGCTAAAAACATAGGTCTCATTGACTAAGCCTTTTAAACCAAAGTCAAGCTTTGTGAGAAACGGAAACATATCAAGTTTAAATGAACTGAATAATATGTACAGATAATGATAATGTTAGAACTAGAAATCTTGTTTATGCATACTCTCAGTCAAATATCTCAAAATGCCGAGGTCTTAGTTCGGAATTAACTAGGATCTCGAGCTCGAAGAGTTATGACTGCTAACTCAATATTGTAGTAAATTGAAAGTATGATTTAAAGAAATTGATGCTTGAGAGAATGCATTAGAGCAAATTATTACAGTGGAGTTAAAGCTAAACTAGCTACGTCATAGATATATGCAGTTATAGCTTCATAGACTGCGTATACCTCAGCTAGTAAATATGATAAAGTTGAGGGTCTTTCACGGACGATGTCTCTCCTCTTTGCAAGTTTATCGAGGAGTTCATGGCATTGAACCATAATTTCATAGAGCTCTACAACGTTGAAGCCTGTACTTAGAGCCTTCCTTATTATTTCTTGGTACAGCATATCAAGGTTTTTCACACAATTCTTTAGATAATTTGAATCATTTTTATCTATCTTAAATCCTTTGTGAAGAATTTCAAGTACTATATTTGCCCCATGCTTAGCTTCGTCACCTATTTCTTCAATAACCTTGGCTATTATCCTGAAATCGGCGAGTTTCAGTATACTCTCTTTCAAGGTGCTTGAGGTCAATTGCTTTCGAATAGTCCTAACTGTGTAGAAATACAGTCTATTCAAGTTATCGTCTCGGAAACGAATTGAGTTCGCTAAAGATATATCCCAGGATAAAAGTGCTTCAGCAACATCAAGATACATAGACCTAGCAATTTTACTCATATTCCTAATCAATTCCCTAACATCACCGTGATTTGAGGAGAACACCTGTAGTGTAATTGCGTTTTCTTCCTCGCTCATAACTTCAAGTCCTAGCAACGTATTGCGAGCTTTTTCTATAGATTCTCTAATAGTTCTCTCCATAACTTTATTAAATCTAAACTCAATAATGTCAATACCTTGGAGATAAGATGCTATAAGTGTGTTGTAAATGCCTCGAGGATCACTTACCGTAAATTCCACTTTACGAATTTTCTCCTGTTCTTCTTCACTAACTGATACTGGCTTAATTTTTAGAAATCCATCGTTATCGACAAACACCTCAACAGCTAAGCCTTTGCGAAGACCAAATTTTTTGAGCCAATCTTTGGGTAATGCTACGTAAAGTGAACTGCCTATGCTTTGGAGACGATAGATACGCTTCAAGCATATACACCCACTTAGTAAAACTTATTTCATAGTTTAAATAGTTTAAACTAACTTAATGATTATACTTAAATAGTTTAATTATCGAGATTGCATAAGGGTATCTAGATGCGCCTTCACTGGATAGCTATAGCTGCTGTAGCTATAGCTATCATAATTGTTATTCTTTTCAATGTCTTTCAATATTCTGGGATATCTAAAACTGAAACGCTTAGAATAGCCATTCCTACAGACATATCGACTATTGACATACACTTTGCAAAAGGAGTTTCGGATTTTGAAATCCTAGGCAAGGTTTATGAGTCTTTATTTAAGATATATTTCGATTCACACTCAAATAAGCTCATGTATAAACCATGGTTGATAAGGGGCTTCACTCAAATTAACGATACATACTGGGTCTTCATTCTAAGAAGCAATGTGCACTTTCACAATGGTAAGGAGCTTACTTCAGACGATGTTAAATGCAGTCTTGAAAGAGCTATGAAGATAGGTCCTATAGGAAGGATGCTTCTTAGAGATGCTGAGGGCAAGCCAATAATTAAAGAAATAAGAGTATTGAATATGACAGCATTCGCTCTTATTCTAAATAAACCCTTTTATCCGCTAATCGAAAATCTTGCTCATCTAGCTACAGCTATTATGCCTAGAGAGATCTGCGAAAAATACTTTGATACTCCTGTAACAAATCTCTCCGATGTCATTGGAACTGGCCCCTATAAACTCATAGAATACCGAAGAGGTAAAGGCGCTAAGCTAGCACTTTTCACTAATTACTGGGAAACAAAGCCGAGAGTTAAAAACGTTGAATATATCGTGTCACCTGATCCTAATGCTAGGGTTTCAGCACTACTAACAGGTCAAGTAGATATTATTCTCGGAGTTCCACCAGAGTTAATACAACAACTTAAGGAAAAGAACTTCAAAATCTACAACATTACCGGAGCACGCTTGGTTTTAGTCGCGATTAATGTAAAGCGTATTCCAGAGGTCCGCGTAAGACAAGCCATGAATTACGCTATTGACAAAAGATCAATAGTTGAGAATATGCTTTACGGATATGCCAGGGTAGCTGATTCTGTTGTCTCTCCAGTATTCCCTGGTGCTGCCAAATTACGAATTTATAAATACAATTCATCCAAAGCTCAACAGCTCTTAAGAGAGAGCGGAGAGATCAATGAAACACTTAAACTCCTAGTCTCAACAAGGAGCCCAACAGATATAGAAGTCGCTCAAATAATACAAAATCTCTTGAAGCGTATAGGAATAGAAGTTGTGATCGAAGAACTTGAACATACAGCTTTCCTCAAGAGAGTATTTGTAGAACATGACTTTGACTTAGCTTTGTATGGACCTAGCCCTTCCTCTTTGTATTATGCATTAACGTATTGGAGAACAGGAGCTGCACTCAATGCTCCTCAATATAGCAATCCATACGTAGACAAATTACTTGACAAAGCTGCTAGTGAAAAAGACCCAGCTAAAAGAGCTGAAATCTATAGAATAATACAGGAAGTAATATGGAAAGACTGCCCAGCAATATGGTTATACTTTGAGAATGTGGTTGTTGCTTCGAAGCCTACGGTTAATGAACTAAAGATATTGCCATTCCAAATGCTTGATCTAGAGAAGGTGAGTATAGATGAGTAAGAAGGAATCAACGCTTCTATGGTTTATAATTAAAAAGGTTACTCTATCCTTAGTTTTAATCCTTGCTGTGATCATATCACTATATCTCGTAGCAAGGCTTCTTCCAGGAGATCCTATAACAGTACTTTATGGTGAGGCACCTCCAAGCGAGGAGCTAAGGAGAATTATTGAAGAGAAAATGTATTTAAATAAACCGCTTTATATGCAGGTCTTAGTATACTTAAGAAATATTTTCTCAGGTAACTGGGGCAAATCTATATTTACAGGAGAACCCATTTTAGAGACAGTATGTCGAGCATTATATAATTCAATAATCCTAGCAA
>QMXA01000106.1 GCA_003661905.1 Thermoprotei archaeon
ATAAAGCAGATACACACCTCCAATATTACTTTGAAAACGTGAAGCAATGTAGCTTAATAACCGCCATTCTTCCTAAACCACGCTGCTCAGGAATTTGAGTCTATGCAATTACTTCGTAATTGCTGATTGTGTTGGGAAACAATACCAGCATTTGTAAGAAGAATTTTGATTCCCAACCTCAATGATATTAAGAAAAGGATTTCGCTCCCATACATAGCAAAGATCCAAGAGAGAATTAGCTAAAGTACTAGCAAAGTGTTTAGCAAATTACCGTAGGGATACAATTAAAGAAATATATAGTTGAACTTCATGGAGGAGAACTAGCTTCACTTGAGAGCTTAGATGACAAAGACTTAGATCTAATAATGGTAACTAATGGAGAATTCGACCATAAAGCTCTTGAAAAAGCACTTGAAAGAATTACTTCAGAAATATTAGAGAGAATTAGGACTTAATCCTTACATGCTTCTAAGAGTCCCTAACATCATCGAAATACATGTAATTAGTGAAAGAGATCGTAATTACTATAGGGCAATCCTTAAGAGCAAATATGCGCCACCAGCACTTCTATGGTCTAGAGATAAAGAGGGGTCTTGAGGAGAATTCCTTATGTAGTGGATGGCATGGTCCTACGTCTTGGTTCACGGCCTCTTTGCCATACTAATGGACTTAACTTACCTTCCTTATATAGTTTCTCTATATGCTCCTTCATAGCAGATGTGTGCCTTATATCAAGCTTTATTAGATTTATCAGTAGATTAAATGCTGTTTTCCATACTTCATCTAGAAATTCTCGTGGCATATGACTTAGAATCATTGGATCCTGTAACCAATCATCAAATGCCTTGAGGGTCTTTATCATGTGTTGAAATGCTGCTCTTGTAGCTAATATTAATTCCAGTCTATCTGCTTCTTTGCAATTCTCAAATACCTTTCTAAACATCTCAAGCATTCTTTTTTGCATTTTAACCCATTCTTCTAGATTTGCAAAGAACGGATGAGACACCTACTACACCATGTCTAGGGCTTGCTAGCGGGGTATAAAGCATGTTTGTATATAATGAATTTATGTCTTTAAATTGTAAGGTTTGCCTTGATACTTTACTTTATCAGGTAGAATCTCAGCATACTTCTTTAAGAAGTTTAGATCTTCACCTCTATTTCTATAATGATCAGGTAACATTCTCGGTATTTCATCAATTACTGGATACCACCTACTGCACTTAGGACAATAAATTGCTGCTATAACTATTTCCTTCCTAATACATTCTTTACATGGTGGTAATTCTTGGACTTCCTTTAAGTACTTACCTAGGTAACCACAGTAAAGATCACAAAGAGGTGGTTCTGTAGGGAGTTTACGATCATATTCTTTTACTTCAATTATATAGATTTCTAATGGAAAGTATTTGCAATGAGGACAAGCTAGGAGATTAAGTAAGCGGTACTTCAACTCTTTATCCTCTCTGCAATTTTCAGTATGCTATTTAAGATACTCTCTGCTTTCTCCTTCTCCCTAGCCTCAAGCATTATTCTGGCAATGGGTTCAGTACCACTTGGTCTAACAAGAACCCAGAAGTCTTCACCAATAACCTTCACACCATCTATTGTTATTTGTCTATACCCAGCATACAGTTTCTTGACTTCATGAACTAGTTCTAAGGCCTTCTCCCTGCTCATTGGTATTTTTGTCTTTATTGCATAGTATTTAGGAAGTTTATCAATTAATGTACTTAATTTGGTTTTCTCATGTGCTAGTAGTTCTAGCATGAGTGCAGTGGTCATTGCTCCATCTCTAACTAGTTGATGCTTAGGGTATATGAAACTACCATTCTCTTCAAATCCGCAAAGAGCACCTGATTTCTGCATAACTCTTGCAATTATCGGACTACCAACTTTTGTCCATACAACTTCGATTCCTAAAGGCTTTAGTACATCTTCAACCATGATGCTTGAGCTAACAGCTGTTACAATTCTCTTAGGCAGATCCGGATTTCTCGTAGCTAGATACTGAGCTAGTATTATAGCTGCTCTATCACCTAGAACGACTCTGCCTTCTTCGTCTATGAAAACTGCTCTATCAGCATCTCCATCATGCCCTACTCCTAGATCTGCTCCTATAGCTCTCACTACATTCGCTGTTTCTTTAAGGCTATGTTCGGTTGGTTCAGGTTCTCTATATGGTATGGAGTCTAGATGTGCATTTATTGAAAGTACTTTAACTCCTAATTCTTTAAGTATTCTAGGTGTTGTTAAAGCACCAACATTATTAGCAGGATCTACTACGACTTTGAATCCTCTGGCTTTAATAATCTCTTTATCAACTTTAGATATTACTGATTTTACGTAGTGATCTATTACTAATGTAAATTTCTCAACCATATGACTTAGGATACTCCATGAACTGGGTTTGAATCTCGATTCAAAGTATATTCTCTCAACTTCTTCTTCAGCACTGCGAGGAGCCTCTATACCATCGCTTGCAATGAACTTTATCCCATTGTATTGTGGTGGATTATGACTAGCTGTAATAACCACACCACCATCAAATCCCCAGTCTCTTACAGCTAGCTGACAAGCTGGTGTTGGAGCTAAGCCACCATCATAAACCTTGACACCAGCACTTACTAGACCTGCAGTAGTAGCTTGAGCAAGCATTTCATTTCCTGCTCTAGCATCCATACAAAGTAAGACTCTTGATCCAGGTCCTAAGTATGTTCCAATAGCATATCCAAGTTTTAAAGCCATTTCAGCTGTTAATGTTTCATTAACTATTCCCCTAACACCATCAGTTCCAAATAATCTTCGAGCCATAACTACCTCCCGGCTTTCCAGATAGGAGCTTAAACTAATTATATTTATGCTCTAGTTTGATGTAGATATAGCGTGAGGAGTCTTGAACATATGGATTGATGCCTTAACACCAAAACAAGCATTATTAGCTATATTTTTAGCTAAACATTTAGAGAAATGCGAATACAGGACTATAGTAACTGTACGTGACTACGACTTCACAGTACCATTAGCTAGGAGGTATAGACAAGATATTATAGTAGTAGGATCCTATGGAGGTAGGGAGGTTGAAAGTAAATTAAGAGCTGATATTGAGAGAATCAAGAAACTCCTCGAAATATTGGATCTTTCCTTCGACATATTGATTGCATATCCAAATCCATCAGCAGCTCGTATAGCCTTTGGCCTTGGAAAACCTTACATTGCTATTACTGATAGTCCTCATTCTGAGATACCAAGTCGTCTAGCTCTTCCATTAGCGGAAGCTGTTATTGCTTCTTCATGTATTCCTGCTAAAAAAATTAAGAGCTTCATGTATGCTCGTTCCAGACTTCTTCAATTCAGAGGCGTTGACGAAGTGCTATGGCTTAGAGAGTGGAGCTTTAACAAACAGGAGCTACAGAGATTCGAGTTAAGGGAAAGAGAATACTTAGTTCTAAGGCCAGAAGAAAAGTACGCTACCTACTATGCTGGTAAGAGGATTGAGAAAAGTATTTGGCTCAAGATAATTCAATGGGCTCTAAGAAAAGATCTAAAAGTAATCTTCATACCTAGATATGAAGATCAGAAAAGAATTGTATCTCAAGAATATTCTAATGTAATCACAGTAGAGGCTGGAGGAGTAGATGGACCAACACTCAACCGATATGCGCTAGCTGTAATAACAGGTGGTGCTACTATGGCTCGTGAAGCTTCATTGCTAGGAACTGTAGGAGTAAGTATGTTTCCAGGTTACATAGATGTTAATGAATGTGTAAAGTCTTGGGGATTTCCTTTATTTACTGGAGTTACTAAGTCAAGGAAGGTTTTAGAGATCTTAGAAAAAACACTTAGGGATCCTGATGCTTATTTAAATATGGCTAGGCAAAGACTTAAAGAGTTAGAAGCTCCAGATAAGGTCGTTATAAAGGCAATAGAGATATTGAGAGGTAAATGAAATGCTGAAAGTTGGAACTAGTTTATGGATTGGGAATTTAGGAGAATTAAGCAACTATTTATCAAGAGTAAAAGCCTCAGATTTTGATTATGTTGAAATAAGCTTCGATTACCCACTAGGCATTGATGATAAAGACACCGTCAACAAGATTATCGACATGCTAAGCACTATGGACATGCTTCATGCAGTTCATGCTCCTTGGGCTGATATAGCACTGGCGTCTCCTATAAATACCGTAAGAGAAGCATCATTGAAATGTGTGAGAAGCGTCATTAACTTCGCTTCCGAACTTGGTGCAGAGTATGTAGTAGTACATATTTCAAGTTCTCAGAAGATATGCTCACAGCATTCCGGTAAAAACCCATGTATTGAAGCAGCTATACTAAGTGTTAGGGAGTTGGAATCCCTAGCTAGAGAGTATGGCATACCAGTAGTTATAGAAAATGTACCCGATAAGTGCTGTGGTTCTCTTTATCAAATAGGAAAAATACTAGATAATGTATCTCAAATAGATGTTTGTCTTGATCTAGGTCATGCAGCTTATATAAAATTGAAAGAAGGAGATTCCTTCAGTGATTTAGCCGATATAGCTAAAGAATGGTTTCCTATAGTTAATCATAGAGTTCTCGTACTTCATGTACATGGAGTAGTAAAGAAGGGTTACTATGTAGAGGATCATGTAGAATTGAGCGAAGTTAAAATAAACTTCAAAGAAATTCTCAGAACCTATAGATCCAGTGTCCGTTACGTAACTCTAGAAGTCTTTAAATCCTATAAGTCAAGAAGTTTAGATATGCTTAGTCTTTCTAATTATGTAAAGGATATTAAGAGCTGGGCATTAGCATTAATGGTCTAGGGGTTTCATTAATGTTTATAGCAGGTATAGATGAAGCTGGTAGAGGCCCCGTCATTGGTGATATGTTCATAGCCTTGGTTGTGATTGAAAGAAATATAGAAGGCTATTTGTATGAAATAGGTGTTAAAGATAGTAAAACTTTATCCCCTGCTAAGAGAGCTGAGCTATTTCCCAAAATACTCAAGCTCTCTAAGCTCATAGTAGTTGAAAGATGTTCTCCAGAGCTTATAGATAGAGAAAACCTCAATCAGATCTTCATAAGAGCAGCCTCAAAGTTAATATCTATAGCAGAGAAGAGGCTTAAGAGAAATATTGATATTCTCTACATAGATGTTGCAGGGTCTAGAAACAAGACTATACAATATATTAAAGCCCGTGGATTTGGAGG
>QMXA01000107.1 GCA_003661905.1 Thermoprotei archaeon
ACATATTTCACAATACCCAAAGGCTTATTTTGAAGAGAGGAGCTATAAATAATCGAGGTGGAAAAATGCCAGAGGCTATAGTCTTACTAAGTACTGAAGTTGGTGCTGAAGAAGAAGTCTTTAAGGAACTTCTAAGAATTGAGAATGTGATTGAGGCTTACATAGTTTATGGAGTCTATGATATAGTAGCAAAAATAAGAGCTGACTCACATGACGAATTGAGAGAAGTAATAGTGAATAGAATAAGAAGGATACCTAAAGTTCGAAGTACTACCACTATGGTAGTAGTTGAAAGTAGCATAAAGTAACATTATATTTATCTTCATGATATTAAATAAATATAGTTCTTTAGAAGAACTTGAACTCGGATAACGTTCTAAGTGAACTTCAATACTATTATTAGCTAGCTTGACTTATCTCTAGTGTAGATAATATGAATGAGGTATCTAGTTATGAATAGAGATAGATCAGCCATATTGAAACGAATGGCTGAGTTATTGAGAGCTGGCGCAACAATGCTTGCTGAAACATGTCCTAAGTGTAACTCACCACTCTTTAGACTAAAGAGTGGTGAAGTACTGTGCCCTATACATGGAAAGGTTATGGTAGTTAGATCAGAAGAAGAATATGCCACGGCATCTGCAACATCAGTTTTGATGGAAGTTGAAAGAATTGCAAGTACTGAAATAAGTAGAGCATTGAGTGAATTTAGGGAACGTGGTAAGCTAGATAATGAAACTTTCAAGAGGCTCTTTCTATGGCTAAGAATTCTTGAAAGAACAGAAAGGATAAAGAAATTGATATCTGAGACTCAAAGATTATCAATAGAAAGTCGCGAAGGTGAAAAAGGTGGTTGAGATTTTCATCGGTATACACAATATATCGAGTCCACAAAGACTCAAAGACATTGCTAAAATAGTTTTTGGCTCTGGAGATTTAGTAAAAGCACTAGTAGTAACGAAACCCACAGGCTTAGCTGCACAAGCAGGGCTTCCAGAAGTTATGGTCCAAGCATATAGGTTATCGCGTACAGTACTCGTCTTCCCATCATTAATGGATGCTATGGAGTTATTACGACCCGACACATTATATCTAATAGCACGTTCCCCTCAAGAGAATTATTTAGAGTTACAAGGATTCATAAATGAGATTAAAAATAAGAATAGAATTTTAGTAATGGTTCATGGAGAGGATGCTAACTTCTCTAAGGAAGATCTTGCTAGAGGGAGACCCATATTTATAGAAGGATTTTCATTACCTATAGGACCAGTAGCTGAAGTAGCTATATTAATGTATGTAATCAAGTCCTTTATTCGATGAGAGCTATGGAGATATTTTTCTTTTCCTAGCAAATACTATGTAGCCTGTGTGTCCAATCATTCTCGTTGAAGGTCTTGTCATTCCCTTGGTAACTCTATACTCTCGAAGTAGTATTTCAACACATCTAAGATCTGAAAACCCTTTGTGTTCCTTTATAGCCTCATACAATTTTTCAACTTGATTTATTGTTGGAAAGAAGAAGAGTATTGGAGCTGAGGGTTTCAGTGCTTGGTAAAGGTTGTTAAGTGCTTCCCATGGGTCAGGAATATCTATGAATGCTGCATCTAAATCCTTTTCATCAATACCTTCTTTCACATCTCTTTGCTTAATTTCAACGAACTCATTTAGATTAAGCATTTTCAGATTTCTGAGGGCTAATTCTATGAATTCTTTCCTTATCTCATATGCATACACCTTTCCATGAGGTTTAACGATATTAGCTATCGTTGCTGTAAGAAATCCTGAACCTACACCAGCTTCAAGGACTCTTGAGCCGCTCGATACACCACTCATATATATCATGTACCCAGCATCTTTAGGATATATAACTTGAGTAGCTCTGGAGAAGCCTCTCTCTATAAAGTCTATTAAGAGAGGTCTATGAATTTCTGCTTTTATACCTGTACTTAATGGAACTTCGGATCCGTACTCGGCACCTATTAAAGTATTGAGATCTAAGATGCCTTTATCAGAACTAAATTTCTTACTTCTATCTACTCTTATAACCCATTTTCTTTTGCGATTAATAAGTATTAAAACATAATCCCCTTCCTCAATTCTGCTGCGGCTCAGCACTGGTGTCCCTCCTCATTTCTCGGTAATACCAGCCCTCCTCATAGCCACAGCCATTTATCGAAATGAGTAAGATCCCTAATGAAATTTCTTGAAAAAATATGGTGATTACTCAGAATATGAACTCTGAAATATCTACTCCCTTATTCTTTCTCTTCAAATTCTTTAGATACGAAGTTTCGAACTCAGCTTCATTAGCGAACCAAAGTTCCTTTCTTAAAAGATCTCTAATGGCTACCCTAATAACTTCACTCCTCGATGAATACCTACCCATCTTCACAAGTTCGTCAATACCTTCCACATATGCTTCAGGCATCTTCACAGTTACGAGCTTCATATGCTCACCAGCTTTTCAGTTCTCCGACATTATTTATTTAAAAGCACTAGTATCCTTTAGCAAAAACATTAAATAAAAAGCTGAGAGTCTAAGCAAAAGTTGGGGTAGGATATGGGTAGAGCTGGAAAGCCTATATCGGCTATAGAAAAACGGCAAAGAAGGGCTATGGAGGAGGAAAGAAAGAAGCGTAGAGAAAGAGAGAAAAGAGCTGAGACTACAGTGAGAGAACCTATGGTTGCCTATTCAATAGTTAACAAAATTAGATCCGAAATTAGGAACCTAAGTATAGTAACTCCCTTCACCATAGCGCAGAGATATAGCTTAAGTATGAGTGCTGCTAAAGCAGTGCTGAGAATTCTCTATGAACGTGGAGATTTAGAGCTCTATGACCATAGTCGTAGATTATCAATATATATACCTAAGTCTAAGTAAAAAATCATGACCATCGAACTTAGGATGAGAACTTGAAAGAATCCGCAAAACCCAGTAATGTTATTCCAATTAGATTAAAATCCATAAATGACCTAGCTCGTATGGCAAGTTCAACTACGTTAATGATGCAGCCGACTTATGTAGTTAGATATAGAGATGATAAAGGTAGGCTAATTCTAGGATTCTTAGCGGTATTTAGAGATTTCTATAATTACTATGGACTACCCCTATTCTATTACTGTTTAGTAGATGAAAAGTTTGCAAAAGGTAATTATTTAATTGTTAGAAGTGATGAAAGTGGGGAAAGAATAGAGCTTGGTAAATCACCTAGACCAGGATTCGTATCAGTACCAATAATAGATCTTGATAGAGCTCCAGAATTTCTATTCCCTAAAGAAATTGATTAGATAAACGATCTTTTCATAATTAATTTCAGATATTTATATAGGTTTTTAAGTAGTTGAAGATCTGCCTTTCCTTTGCTAGCTAGTTTAGAGAATCTTTCTTTACTAGCTTCAACTACATATACTCTTTCCTCAAATCCTTTAATTTCCTCAACAATATTTCCTTCATCATCTATGAGCATTGAGGGAATTTCAACTACATCCTCGCCGTTGAAATTAAGAATTCCTCCTACAGCTATTACAAAAGCTGAGTTCTCAATAGCTCTTGATATTAGTACGTGTCTATATTTGAGGAATCCTGGATTTATTCTTTGAAATACTATCAGCATAGATGCTCCCATGAGCTTCAATACATGTGCTATTTCTGGAATTAGAACATCCTCCTCAATTAAAAGGCCCATCCTTATCCCTAGTTCTATATGGAGTATTTCGTGACCTGGCGAGATATTTTCATCATTCTTACCTAAGAATATCTTTCTATACCTAGATATAACGCCTTTGAATGGAGCTATTACTAAGGAGGTCATGTAAAGTTTGGGCCCTGCTCTCTCAATTATTGGCCCAGTAACTATTATGATTCCATAACGACTTGCTATGACACTTAGATAATTAGTTACAGTACCTGGTATAGTTTCTGTAGCTGATTTTCTACTAATTCTGCTTCTAACAATTCTATCTAAAACAGGTCCTATATAGAACATACTAGGAAGTAAAAGAATTGGTGATCCCATTTCCTTAGCTGAGTGAGCAAGTTGTGCTACCTTATCTAAGTTCTTTCTCTTAGCACCATAGTAAATTCTCATATGAGGTATGGCTATTAATATTCTATCATCTGAAACATAATTAACCATGGGATTCACCTAAGTAAATTGTAATTTTTAAGTTCTTCATATAGTTCTAATAATACTTCTTCGTAATCTTTCTTACCTTCCTCTACCATGTCTAGACGCTCCTCAAGTTCTCTTGTTCGTTCTTCAGATACTAGTTTCTCATACATTCCTATCTTCTTCTTCTCCCTTCTAAGTTTTTCTTCAAGAGTTACGATGTACTTCTCGAAGACATTTCTTATTCTCTTATATAAGTCTCTAGTTTCGCTAAGTGCTAGATATGTATAGACATAAATACCCTTTCTAGTAGGTATTAATGCACCTAATTTCTTTGAAGATTTTACATAACCTCTTCTAAGAAGAACTTCAACAATTTTAGCATAGGTACTTGGTCTTCCAATACCTCTTTCTTTCATGAGCTTTACGACTTCACCTTGGGTTAGTAGAGGTATTGGACTTATCTTTCTCTTCTGAATCTCTTCCCCCTTAACAATGTATTCTTTAGGTCTAATCCTTAAGATTTTGAATGGCATGTAGATAAGTGTAAATCCAGGATCTACTATATCTGTATATCCAGAGATCTGAGTCTCAGCAATTAGTTTTAGATCTCCATTAACTTTCTTATATATCTTGAGTAAGTACGTTGTCTTCTTAACTTTAGAAGATCTCATTTGACTAGCAATAAACCTCCTAAATATTAAATCATATAGCAGGTAATGCTGTCTACTTAATCTACGAACAGGCTCAATTATTCCTTCAGCTATGAGTCTTGATAAAGTTTCAGTATCTGCAGGTCTAGTAGGTCTAATAGCTTCATGTGCACCAACTTCTCCCCATCGACGTGGGATATGTAGATCCTTGGCCTTCTCTTTGAATTTCTCATAGATATACTCTCTTGCTAGTGCTAGACCTACATCTGAAATCCTAGTACTATCTGTTCTATGATATGTTATGAAGCCCATTTCAAAGAGTTCTTGAGCAATTCTCATAGTTGATGGCGCGCTCATTCCATAGAATCGATGAGCTTCTGATAA
>QMXA01000108.1 GCA_003661905.1 Thermoprotei archaeon
AGGAACGTTAGAATTCCATTCTTGTCCATAATTTTAGAATCGAATATGAATTAAATTACGCAGCCCTTATTCATTTCTGAATCCCATTAGACATTGAATCATCAAATAATAACATCTCTATGGCTTTAGCATTTCATTTCCTAGCACTTTGGTTTTAGCATTACATCCTAAAACGGGCTCTAGTATTTTCTTCTTTTCTATAACTATGTCTATAGCATTATCTATTACAAGAGATACCCTAGTTAATGATACATCGTGATACCTATCACCAATATATTCAAACATTAATTTAGCAGCTACTATTTCGCCAATAGGATTAGCTATTCCTTTACCAGCAATATCCGAGGGTTCAAGTCTGAATGCTACTTTTAATCATATTTGAATACTCTTAATTACTTTCTTCATCCTCTCATCTCTGGTTCTCCTCCTCTGTCGGATTTCACCCTTCATTGGAGGAGCGCTTGGGGATGACCCAGGCATCCCCGCATACGCTTTTAAGACTTTGAACCATATGTTCATGGCTCCAACTTTATCTCTATCGCTTACGAAGTTACATTTGAGGCAAATACCTAGCCTATGGTTGTAAACTAACTTAGTACTGCACCTAGGGCATGTAGATGAAGTACTTCTTGGATTAATGAATACTACTGGCACATTACACTCAATAGACTTACTTATTACTGCATCACGTAACTTCCCGTAAGCAAACATGGTTAGCTTCCAAGTGATAGCGCTTCCATTCTTAATCGTATTCTCATGAAGACTCGTTAAGTATTCTAGTGTAATGGCATAGTTATGCTTCTTCGCCTTTATAATTAGTTCCTTTGCGAATTTCCTACACCAGCCAATTACTATGTTTCTCGCTTTCTCATGTAGAGACTTTATTCTCTTCAGAATTCTATTGTTATACCTCCATCTCTTTGGATACTTCTTCTGTAGTTCCTCAGCTCTAGCCTTCTTGCTTAAAGCATCAATAAACCTAGTTCTGTATCTCCTAACACTAGCTCCTTCATAAGCCACTATCTGTTTTAAATTAATGTCAAGTGCTAGAACGTTTCTGGAAGCATAGGGAGCATACTTTACCTCAAAAATTATGCTCATGTAGAGCACTCCATTACAGTACTTTACATGAATCTCCTTCCATCTAAGATACTTAAACCTCTCTATGTACTCTCTCCTATGTATAAGCTTTAAGGAGTACCATTTATTTCTGAAAATTACTTTAATTACTCCATTGTCTAAATCTACTCTAGCATCTTGATAGTCTACTCTAGCGCTCATCTTCTTGATTGTAGGTTTACGTCCACCATTCTTTTTAGCTGACTTGACTAGTGCAAGTGCTGTTCGGTAAATGTTCCTAGCTATATGTGCTCTAAAGCCATAACCTCTCAACATTAAGTAGAATAGTTGATGTACTTGGCCCCTCTTAGGAAGCTTATTTAACTCCCATAGAGCATCGATAACCCTCTGAAGAACATACCTATGTATTGCTAAATCCCATAGTAAATCATTGACGCCGCCTTCAATAACCTCTACTTTAGCTTTCAAAGCTCTTCTATATACTCCCTCAGGCATCCCCTAGCTAGGGAGATATACGCCTTCATTGGGTACTCCCAATAATTGTTATTAGAGTACAGATTTATAAAGTTTAGTACTCAAATCTAAATATGTGGTGTCCGTGGATGGTTTCAATATATGTGTTTGAAGCGAGAGTTGTCAAGACATCTGGAAAATATCTTATTTACCCACCCAAAGAGTACCAAGAGAAGCTAAAGAAGCTACATGGAAAGAAAATCAAAATAGTAGTAATAGAAGAGAGTAATTAAAAGTAATTAGAATTGATGAAAAGTATTAAAAAATAACACGGCTGATCCATGTATTGGTTCAAATATAGCTATAACGAGGCCCAAGTCGTTATGTCCATGGAACTCTATCCATTTGTTAGGTATTTTGATTTCATTAATTATGGTTTGAATAAGTGCGGGTATTCCACGTGGAGGGAGTACATCGGGAAAGAGTAAGCCTAGTCCTAACGTATCGGCAATTTTGATTTTTGTTGGTCTCTTGTACTTTTCGCTAAGTTTTAGCATTTGTTTAATGAATGGAATTATATTTCTATGTATATCAGCTCTAGTAGCATCCTCTAATGCACACCTAACAGTAATGCTTCTCTTTAATGCTTTCTCAATAACTGAGAGGTATTTCCTATATGCTAAATCTCTAGTCAAACCTAATTTATAATAAATGTGGTAATCAGATATTGATGTAAGAATTACTGTTTCGTCTAGCTTATTTTCAACGACTAATTTGAGATCACTTCTTGAAGCTCGAATCCATCCTATGATCTTAGGATACTTAAAGCCATAATCTTGCAATTCTTTAACTAATCTCCTTTTTCTGTGTAAAGAAAGAATTCCGAACTAGTTATTACATTACTCTCTTTATTCAACCAGTAGAAGAAATATCTTAACACCTTTATCAATAGTGAAATTTCTCCAATTCTGTTGTTCATCTCTCAAAGTAGTATCTGTTAAGAATATTTCATTTAAATGAGAGAATTTCTTATTTGTAGAACCATTAATCATTATTCTCGGTACGTGGTTAAAAGGAAAGATATCCTTAAATAGAATTATATTGTCCTCTACTCCCATTAACTACACACCTAAGAGTAACAGCACTTGGTACGTGCCTAATAACTATGTACGGTTAATCTTAAAAGCAGGTTTAAATACATGAGAATTCCCAATTTCGTTCTGGGCCAATAGATTACGTAAAGGAATCAGTCTCCATTTCAGTTTGTAACAAAAATTGAATATATCACTTTATATCCTCTATCTCCATGACCTGAGTACTATGAGAGTATTAGTACCAGCAACTCCGGGTATTGATCTTATTTCATCTATGCATCTATTGATTATGTCTATACCCGTTGCTTTAACTATTGCTAGTATATCATAATCACCTGTAACTTCGTATACAACTTCGACTCCATTGATTTTTATTATTTTCTTTGATATTTCAGGTACAGGAGTAGGTGGTTGAGTCTTAACTAGTATTGCAGCTCTGATCTCATTAATTAGTTCATACTCTATTGTGAATTTCTTTATAATGCCTGATTTAACTAGTTTAGCTATTCGTTTTCTCACAGCTGATTCACTAATGTTGAGTTCATTAGCTAGTTTAGCATATGACATTCTAGCATTTTCTTTTAGAAGTTTCAATAGTTGTAGATCTATGTAATCTATGGTGTAGCTCATGTTCATTCACCCATAATATATGTACCGCTACCCTCTAGTGCATGTTTTATAGGTTCAGGTTTAAGACCGGATGCGATAATGACTTTATTTACACCACTCTTTATTGCTTCCTTTATCATTAGTAATTTCCTATTCATACCTGGGCCGATTTTAGGTAATATACTAGAAATTTCATCGAGTTTAATGGCCTTTAATACATAGCCATCAACTACGACACCTTCAACATCAGTTAAGATTATTAATGTACTAACCTTCAATGCTGAAGCCAATATACATGCTACTTGATCCCCATCTACGTTTAATAAGGTTCCATCAGTGTCTATGGCGATAGGGGCTATTACTACTACATATCCTAGAGCAAGTAGATTGTTTATGAGTTCTCTATTGACTTTCTTTATCTTTCCAGTATAGCCTCCATTTATAACTCTTTTTCTACCCCTTTGATTCACAATGATAATGCGTTTCTTTCTTTCAGCAATCAATATTGGTCCATCAGCACCCGAAATCCCTATACTTTTCACATTTAATGCATATAATTTTGAAACTATTAACTTATTTATCTTACCAGCCATGACCATTACGTACACTTCAAGTTCTTTTTCATCAGTGTATCTACTTCTTATGCCGCTTGGTGAAGTAACGAATTTAGGTTCGATATTCAGTTTCTTAGATATTTCCGTAACTATATTACCTCCACCATGTACTATTATCACGTTTTGGTTCTTAGCTAGTTCTGAAATATCATATAGGACATTATCTAAATTTTTCTTAATTACATTACCACCTATTTTTACAATAATCATGAGACCACCATGTAATTAAACTGGCTTAGGAGGTAGTAGTTCTAATCCTGTAGTTTCTTTGAATCCCATAGCTATATTGAAGCTTTGAATAGCCTGACCAGCTGCACCTTTGACTAAGTTATCTATTGCACAGAATGATGTTAATCTCCTTACGCGTTTTTCAATAGCAAATCCTATATCTGCAAAATTACTCCCAATGACGTACTTAGGATCAGGGTAACCTGGTGGAATACTATGAATTATTCTAATGAATGGTTCGTTGCTATAAGTAGATACATAGTATCTAAGTAAAGATAAATTATCGATCTCATTAATTAACCATGTATGTGTTGATGCAAGGACACCTCTTATACTACTGACTGCATGAGGTATGAGCGATACCCTAACTTCTTCATTTATAAGATTACTAATTTCCTGCTCAACTTCAGCTGAGTGTCTATGTCCTTTAGCATTGTAAGGTCTAATACACCCCTCTCTTTCTGGATGATGACTCCCTAGAGTCGGTTTATATCCTCTTTCACTACTACCTGCCTTTATATCAATAATTATCCTGCTGATATCTATTAAATTATACTTAACTAATGGTAGTAGGGAAAGTATGGCCGCTGTTGCATTACATCCAGGAACCGCTATTAGCTCTGCATTTCTCAGTTCGTTTCTATGAAGTTCAGGTAGACCATAAACGGACTTTTTTAGTAGATCGGGATAAGGATGTTCAAAACCATACCATAATTTATACTTCTCAGGATCCTTAAGTCGGAAGTCTGCACTTAGATCAATAACCTTAAGACCTACCTCTAATAACCTGGGTACGTATTTTAATGACTCACCATGTGGTAATGCGAGAAATACTACATCACTTAACTTTGTTATTACATCAATGTTTAATTTATTAAAACGTAAGCCTTTGTAATAATTCCTTAGATTGAAGTGAATGAAGTGAATGGGTTTTCCTACGTACTCTCTAGAGGTTACTACACTTACTTCAGTATTTGGATGTTGTGTAAATAATCTTAATAACTCACCCCCAGTATATCCTGAAGCTCCTATAATAGCTACT
>QMXA01000109.1 GCA_003661905.1 Thermoprotei archaeon
AGATTGGATATAACGTCTATGGCTAGTATATCCACCTCAAGTGCTCTGGGTCCTTTTAATCTAATACTTTTATATGCTTCAAAACCTAATTCTCTGAGTTCTTTAGTAATTAGTAATTCGAAATCACGCCATGATATATATCTAGATACATACTCGGGATCAGCACCATTTACTATTGCTATTAGTGCAAGTTCTGCCAAGTTATTTATTTTTATGGTATTATTTGTAGTAGTTACAACATTGCATTGCTCTAGCTTTGATATGAATTCTTCTAGCTTTTCACGATTTATTACCCTAGTATATTTAATTATATCTTCAAATCTGACAGTTCTACTTACTGAAGAAAGATAAAGTAGAGCAACAAGTACGAGCTTTGCATATTCATTGCATATGTCAAGACACTTCATAAAGTAATTTCCCTCTCTACTCTGTATTTTCTAGGTGAAGCTTTGGCTCAGGAATTAAAATTAACTACTGGATGCAAGAAACTTGATATATTAATATTTAGGAAACCATCAATGTGGGTATTATATGGACCAGCTGCTTCAGGCAAAACAAATTTAGCTCTTTACCTACTTAAGCTCAATCCTATACATGCACTATACATAAGCACTGAAGGCTCAGTCTATATGGAGCGCGTAATGCAAATAGCACCCCTCAATGCTACAGTGAACTTTATAAATGTCTTGACGTTAGAAGAACAATTCCTTAACTTAGTAAAGGCTTTAACTTTAGCATGGGATTTAATTATCGTTGATAGTATCAATGCATTTTTCAGAGCTGAAATTATGGAGAAAAAATATAGTGTTATAGCCTTCAACACCATGCTAGCTAGTTTAAGAAAAATATCAGAAAGAGGAACTTATGTATTACTTACAGCACAGGTTAGAGCTGGTGAAGAGGAGGAAGAGCCAAGCGGTTTAAAGTACTTGAGATTTTGGTGCAACGGGCTTCTCAAACTTGAAAGAGCTAAGAACAGCATCAGATCAATATATTTAATTAAAGATAAAGAAGAAATTCCTGTAGGATCTTTTAAAATAGTAAGAGAGGGAATTAGGTGGATAGAATGTTAGATTTAGTGATATCTGCTATCCTAAAATATCTACCAGCAATGCTAGCTAATGGCACACCTGTATTTGTAAAGAATGGGACTCCCATAGATGGAGGTAAGTACTTCATAGATAGGAGGAGAATTCTAGGCGATGGAAAAACTTGGGAAGGCCTTGTTATTGGTTTGACTTTTGCTAGTATTGTTGGTGTAGCTTACTACACTTTCTGTGGCCAAGTAGTATTACTAATATACTCCATAGTACTAGGCTTGGGTGCTTTATTAGGCGATATTATAGCTGCTTTCATAAAGAGGAGAGTTGGAATACCTAGAGGAAAACCAGCACCAATACTTGACCAAATTAATTTTATACTTGGCTCAACATTTCTTGTTAAACTCCTAGGAATAGATAGTGCAGCAGGTATTTCTATTACCTTATCAGAATTCTTGTTGATTCTAATAATAGCTTCGCTTCTTCATATTCTTGCTAATTTTGCAGCATTTAAACTAGGTATTAAACCAGTTCCTTGGTAGTTTCAAATAGTTTCCTAGCTATATCATTAGGTAATTTAATGAGACCGCTTGTGATTTTTGCTAGTATCCTATATCGAACATATCGATCTTCAGGAGAGAATCTATGTGGATGAGCTATTTCTGTTTGAATATTACACTTAGGACATATAGCTCTCAATGTATAGGATTTACATTTAGGGCATCTTCTTATATTCCATTGCACACTCCTACCTCAGTTCCTCTCTCTGAAAGCTAGCCTCTTCAATACCTAATTGTTTAGCTATTCTAAGAATTTCATTTACTATATTTTTCATTACCTTTTCAGCAGTCTTATAGTCTGTAGATGTGATCTCAACTCTGTATCTAGGTGAACCTATACTATACATTCTTACTGAAGTTCCAGGCGCTGTCTTGACTTCTAAACCCTTAGTTAAAGCTTTCTTTATGAGCTCAACACCATTAGGCTTAAGAGTTCTTAGAGTTATTATTCCCTTAATTTTTACTTTCTTTACCTCTACATGTCTTTTTATTTCCTCTACTATTACATCTATCCATTCATTCGGTATTCCCATGGTTCTTAGGACTTCAGGTCCTCTAATTGCTATTTCCTCAAATGCTGCTAAGAGCTCTCCATAAGCTCTTTCAAGTTTCTTACCTAGGATTTCATAGAGCTCTTCAGCACTTTTACCGAGCTTCTCAGCTAAAAGTTCAAGTACTCTTAAGGCTTTTTGTTCTCGTTTCCAGCGCATCATCTTTATACGCTGTTCTCCACTACTAACTCTCTTCATAGATATGTCTATGTGTGGTGGGTACTTTCTTTTATCAACTCTTATCACCTTAGCAACTATTCTTTGACCCTCTCTAACATAGTCCCTGATATCCCTCATCCACTTGGTAGTTATTTCACTCCAAGGAAGATAGGCTTCTAGACCTTCGTATTCCTCTAATTTAACATATGCCCCATATTCAAATACCTTCTTAACCGTTCCTATTACAAGTTCTCCTACTTCTGGGATTTTCCTACGTCTTAGAGATGACAAGATATTCACCATTAAGTATTGAACTTATCCTAATATCTTAATAATTTCTCCTAATATCTTAGCCTTACCTCCTGTTGATTGAACTAGTTGTGTCCCACATACAAGACAGCGGGCTGGGAAAGTGGCATGGTCAAATACTACTTGTTCATTTCCACAATTTGGACACTTAACTCTGATAAACCTACTCTTGGGCTCAGGGATCAGAATTTTTCTTTTCTTAACCATTATAACCTCACCTCTACAAGTTCAAGTTTCTTTAATCTTATACCTCTTCTATGCTGTATATATCCACAAACTCTGCACTTCAGTTTGAGTACCTGTTTCTTTGTTATCTTAGCAAACCTCTTCTGTTCCGGCTTTCTTTTAGAGCCATAACCTTCTTGCTTTCTTAGATAACGTCTTTGACCCTCTGCAAGTGTTCTTCGCTTTCCATGTTTATATATAGATACTGAATGCTCAGTATGCTTACGACAACGAGGGCAATATGTTCTGATCACCTTTGGTACTTTCATTCTATACCCCCTATTTCACTGCTGAAATAGTCATTGTTGAGTGGGTTCAAAAATTTTCCTCAATTTGAGAGGTAAAGGGATTTCAAGTATTTTTACTAGCCCTATAGCTTCGAACAGTAAAGCTTTTTTGAATGGAATGAATGTTACAAAACCAGGTATATTCATTATTATATTGTCTTTAAAGGGTTTCCGGATCTCTACTGCTACATTAAGGAAATCATCTATGGGTAAACAGCAAAACACTCTATATACCTTGTTCATTATTGAAGACATAGTGTTTAGGATATCTGTATCGAAGCTATTACTGGGAATATTTTTTGACTCAATAATTTTTGAGAACCTTATAAACGACATTATTCTCGAAATTCTTAATACAAGTTTTAGATACTCCATACACATATCAAGCTTATTACCTTCACTACACCATATAAGAGCTTCAGAAAATGTATTGAGTAATTTAGTGATATTCTCTCGAGAAACCTTCTGTAATTCTTCCCGAAGCAATTCATTTATTAAAATAGATGAGAGATCTTTCATCTAGTTATCCCCAGTACCGTGCATATATCTTTAAGCGCTAGCCAAATAGCTATTGCTCCAGGTAAAACTTCATAATCTCCTCTATGTCTAGGTCCAATACTCATTCCTAGGATTTTTACTTGGGGAATAGATGTTTCATAACGAACCCTCATCATAATCTCATTAAATGGGGATAACTCTTGATTAAACCTGAAAGATTCTATATCATTCACCTCTATGACTATTAAACCTGCCTTACCATTTAGAGACCCTGGAATTCTTATTAATCTTGATGTGTCTATGGTTACTTTTTCATCTAGGTATATCTTACCTTGTTCTAATGCTTCATTCAAATCTTTTAAATATCTCTTCATATCTTTATAACTAGGCAATATATCCATATTCTTTATGTACATTTCTAGCTCTTTCTTTAAGTCCTTAGAAAGCATTATACGAGAAACTCTTGTTCTCCAGCCACCATTACTTATTCTTGGTAGAGCTGGAGTTGCTTTCCTGGTTCTACTCTTTGAGCTAAACAATATCAAATCCCTACTGAGACCTACTCCCTTAAGGTAATCAACTATTTCTCTTCTTTCATCACTACTTAATTTCGCTAACTCTTCTTCTAAAGGTACATGAATATGAAATCCCCTATGGCCTGAGAAATATATTGAAAAATTACTGAATCCTAGCTCTACGTCGAGTGCATGTATCAGTAGACCTACTTGATTTTTTGCAAGGTCAATGCATAAATCATCAAGAGATAAATCTATGATCTCTATGTTATTAGAGTTACAATTAGGACATTTAGAGATTTTATATGAACTCGAATATTTGCAATCTTTACATACATAGATATGAACTTGCCTACATCCAGGTATATGATCTGCATCTATATCAAAAACTAAATCCGAGCCTAACCATCCCTTTTCATCCATAGATGGTGCTGCGGGATTGCTATATTTTGCAGAAGAGTAATATATGTGACGTGGTATTTTGAGATATATGAACTTATATAATTGATCAGGTGTTTGAAATGCCTTATGCCTTATATATGTTGGTGAATCGAATACTTGAATAGCGATTTCTCTAAGTTCTAAATCTTGTGGTAGTTTAAGAGGTCTTTTTCTATAGTATTCTCTGAAAAGATCTTTTATTATTTTCCATTTTTCACTGATATCACTCAGCTCTTGGGGCGACATACATTATCAACCTAGCACCTGATGTTAGCTCCATTTCAAGTTTGCAAGGTACATCAGGTCCGAAGTATATAGCTACAGTATCAGCTAATCTAGAAATCTTTGCTGCCTCTTCAAAATACTCCAGAGTATAACTAGCTTCTAAAGATTCTGAAGAAGGTGAGTAATCTATTAATGTACCAGCTAGAGTGCTAAAGACTATTTCCGCCTCTCCTAAATCTGATATACCTATCATTTTAAATGATTC
>QMXA01000110.1 GCA_003661905.1 Thermoprotei archaeon
ACAATATATGAATAACTTGGGTATGCTGAATGATATGTTTTAATGGGTTTAACATTTTTAGGAGTACTCTGCTCTACATCAACCAGCATGTTCTTAGAATAGCTCATGTGCGGTACGAGGACGAATTTCCAGCTATACCTCCAATATTCTGAAAGGACCTCTTTATAATAGTCCTTAGAAGGAATGTATATATTTTTGTCACCATTCTCTATCAGATCGAGATAGTCTAGCGAGCCTAAGTGGTCAAGATGTAAATGTGATATAAATATGGCTTTCGCATTTAACATCACGTCTGCTGGGGGCAAAGCCCCTAAAGATCTTAATTCTTGTGCATCAAGCGGTTGAGTGTACATTCCATAGTATTTTCGAAACACATTAAACTTAAGACCATGATCGAGTACTATGTATTCATCCTTATTTACATATACGGTAATGCAGTTTCCACCTATGGTTCTAGAGCCTGATACTATCTTTATCATTGCTAGCTTTCACCAAGCCTATAAATGTACTTGTATATTTCAATTCTATAGACTCCTATCTTCTGTAGCTCATCGAATGTCACACATTGTATTCTTGGACTAGTTAATACATTGGTAACCGCGCAAACAATGTACTTATCCTTATTTTGTTGTGCAAAGTTGAACTCGTTCTGACTAAGCTCTACTATAGGCTCCTTGGTTTCATGTCCTTTAACTTCAACATAACCTACAAGGTTACCTTCTTCATCATAAAGTTCAAAGTCATATGGCGTGTATTCACTTCTCTTAATTACCTTGTACCCTAAATTCTCAAAGTAAGTCTTTACGAGGTTTTCAGATATCACCTTCACTTTTTCTTTCTTTTCTGGTGAAATCGATCGTATTGGTGTTAGAGTGGGAACTTGCTCTTCTTTAGTTTCTACTTGTAATTGAGGCGCAATGTAGGGAGATGACACAAACATTGCTAATGGTTTCTCAATCAATCTTACTTGTGGTTCTATGCCATTAGGTATTAGGCTAGAACTCTTCAGCCTAAACTCTGAAAGTTCTTTTGAACGTATATAGCGCATTGGTTTTTCATGTAATACTCTAGAGACTTCCATTAGGAACCGGGTTAACGACCTTGCAACAGCTGTATACTTACTTGAAATAGCCTTAAATGTTGCGTTGTCTATGGTTGATAAAGTAGCATTGGAAAGCATGCTATGAAGTTTAATTATAAGTTCCGAGCCACGAAGAACTTTGATATACCCTCTACTATCAACTATTAGTAGAGGCTCTACGTACAATAGCTTGTTAATACCTTCTCCTCTAGATTTAGACTCTGCCACAATGAATGTTAGAAAAGCATTCTCAAAATCGTTTGTACCTCCAACGAACATAAGTATAGGTCTATCTATCTCACTTATATTAACTGACCTGTTCAGATAGTCACCAATTATTCTCGAAAGAATGTCAACCAAGTCACGTAGTGAATGCTTAATTACCCTTTGACCATTAACGTACATTATACGTCCTAGATCTTGAACTTTTGCTAAACCTAGTTCGGATAAGAGCTTTAGTAAGTAAATTGCTGCCTTTAAAGCGGCGTTCTCATTTTCAAATCCTAGTAAGAGTTTTACCTCTTTTCGTACTTTATCGGGATTTGCGCGAAATCTAGATAATGCCTCTAATTCTTTTCTCAATTGTCTTGTAAACCTTATTATATCAATTGCTAGTCTTGATAATTCCTCCCCTAATATTTTCTCATCTAGACCTTTAGGTAGGAAAGCTCTCTTTAGAGCAGTTGCTACATTACCAAGTACGGCGCTTTCGCTGAACTTCTCTAATTCTACAACACGAAGTGCATAGCTCTCTTCTTCACTGGCTATGGCATAGGGTATGTAAAATGCTATCCCTTTATATTGAAGAGTTGTGTAACCCGTTTCCTCAGCTATAGTAATTATCTTTATAGTAAAGTTCTCAAGAATAGATCTCTCAAAATCTGTACCCATGTGAAAATCAAATATGTAAACATTTCTTCTCTGACCAAGCCTCCATACACGCCCTATTCTTTGATCTCTCTTCATAGGACTCCATGTAATCTCATAGTTAATGACTATGTTAGCTGCCTGCATATTAAGACCTTCAGCAGCAACGTCTGTCGATATAAGGATCATAGTTGCAAACCGCTGATCCTCTAACATGCGCTGAAATACTGACAAATACTTTTTGGATTCGGAGGTCAGCAGGGCAAAGCCTATGAAGTTTCCATCGGGAGTCGGAATAATGCTCAAGTATCTAAGGATTTCAGCAGATGACTTAGTTGAAGTTAGATATTCTCTTTTCATTTCATCGGCTCTTCTGACGAGCCTAATGGGAATATTCCCTATTCTCTTTTCCAATACTCTTTGAAGTTGAGTAAATATTTGATGCGCGGTATCTCTGAATTCCGTAAATACAATTATTCTCCCACCTATAATGTCCTTAAACGTTTCCTTAAGATCCTCTGGTATGTCCTTACCTAGTGTTAGCTCAACTATATCAGCTAAAGCATTTATCTTAGGACTCTTGCCTTCATTGATTATTCTTTTAACTTCTCTTATGATATCTTCGATTTCTCTACGTAACTTCTCAGCTCTTATTGAATCCACAAAAGATGAAACGGCCTCTATGAATTTTTCGATCTCTACATCGATCTCTATCTCTGATTCCTCTCCAGAAATATACTCCTCGAGCTTGCTGCTAAGTTTTTGTAATTCCTCCTCGGTTATGCCACCAAGTCTGGCTCCTATCCTCATGAATGTGTTTAATAGCGCCGCTTCGCTAGACATTGCCCTCTTTATTATAAGCTTACGTAGCAGTTCGCGGACTCCTTTAAGCTTAGGGTCAACGTAGTATCTATCTAATCCCAAAGTTACGAAATCAAGTATTCTCAGCTGAAGCTTCTTAATTTCCTCAGGTACATGAATCAAAACGGGATATTGATGGGCAGGCTTGAAGACTTCCTTATTCTCAAGATTGTTAATGTCTTCCTTCACTCTTCTGAAGAATATTACATCGGTTATTAGTTGGAATAAAGCCGTCCTTAATCCTAATGTTTCAACCTTTCTGCTTAGCTCAGATGGGCGAGGGATAAATGACTTATCTAAGAGAACTAGCCTGGATAAAAAGTCCTCTGTTCTTCCACGATGAGGAGTGGCCGTTAGAAGTACACAGTGTTCAGCATTATTCCTACATATAATCGACCCTAGTCGTTCATATCTTAAGCTTGGTGTAGTCCCTATATATGATAGCTTATGTGCTTCATCAATAATAACTAAATCCCAATGCACGCTGTTTATGAATTCAAAGTAAGGATACCTGGTGGTTTCAACTTCATCACTTGTTGACAATTTAAGCTTATCCATGCTTCCTATGAAAATTCCTTCATCTATAAGTCCTTGCTTAGCTTTCTCGTATAATTCTTGAATATTATTTCTGTCTATGACTATAGGTCTTATACCAAGATTCTTAAGATCCTTTTCAATCCATTGATCAAGCAATATTGGTGGAACTATTATCAAGACTTTCTTTATCTGGTCAACAAGCTTAAGATGCTTAAGGATTCTTATAGCTTCAACAGTTTTACCTAGACCTATTTCATCAGCTACCATAACTCTTATAGGTCGTTGAAAGGCAAGTCTCGCCATGAGGTATATTTGATGAATATAATTGCGGTAAAATGAAGCTCTAGGGTTAGCACTTATAAACACATTAAAGAAGGGGTTGTACTTCAGATAAATTGCAGTAATGACACTAACTATGTCATTCTTAGATTTAAGGTTCAAGTTCATGATGTCCCTCAACGGCATTTCTTTCGTATAGAGTTCTCATAGCCTTTGCTACACGAAGTAAACGAAATCTTCTTGACAAACCATTCTTAGCTACGACGAACCTATCATAAGCAGTATTAAGCCAAAAATCAATAGCTTCAGGGCTAAGCTTCCTTACCACATATATCATTCTACTAATCCAGCCAGGTCTGTTTTCAACACCAAGTATTGATAATATGAACACTGTTGCCCGTCTAGCACATTCAGGATTATGAAATATAACTTCTATTAAGTCTACTTTACCTGCTCTTGTATATCTTCTATCTTTAACTATGACGTAATCTTTATCACGGACATATCTGTCATCTGATGATAAATAATCTATTATGGGATACCACTTTCTTAAACTCATAACTAAAAAACATTTGTTAGAACGTACATCCTGTATATGTAAAGTGTATGATATTTTGTATACCCCTTTCACTCTACGAGTTTTAACTCTGAACTTGTAGATGTATTTAGGTTTAATTTGTTTCTGATTTTCATATACAGCTATTTGCTGATCTGTAGCTACAGCCATCGCCTTCACCCTATCTTTTTGAAAGCATAGACGTTGTACTTAGTGTCTTCGATGCCAATTTTTTCAACTATATTTATCAATTTGAATATTTCATCTCTAACATCCATACCTTCAAAGGCTATTCTAATAACTCCCGATTCGAATTTGAAAGTCTTAGATAGTGGTTCTATGAATGCTCTTAATTCATCAAAAGTCTCAAAGATTCCTGATCCTATAGTTAATGACGTTTTTTCGGATTTTAACCCACGCAAGCTAAGGTTATTTACCCCAGCATTACGCACCTTTATGCTTCTTTCAGCTTTCAGGCTCCTAACTAAATCAATTATTCTTTTCATATCACTTATCTCAATTGAGTTTAGAATTACTTTAGAATAGGAGGCATCTTTTAAAAGAGCTTTTAATCCATTGGAGTCTAATTCTAATTGCTTACCTATCTCACCAGCTACTTTTAGTATTAGAGTGCGTCGTTGCGTAAAGTTCTTTGGGTCATTGCCCTTAGCCTCAATTAGAAGTTGATGTTCTCCTGGAACTCGTGGCGTGATTTTTACGTATACATCCTTCCTTTTGTTTCCTTCAATAACCTCTTGATGTATTAACTCTCCATCCATTAATGCTTTAATTATAATTGAGAACGGATAGTCTGTAGCGTCAATGTTTAGCTTTATGGTTACGCTTTGTTCGGGCTCAGCCTTAATAC
>QMXA01000111.1 GCA_003661905.1 Thermoprotei archaeon
AGCTTAATGATTATGTTAGGGAGTTTAGCTACAGATTCCTTTGCATTATCTGGAGATACTTATCGGTATGTGATGTATGTAAGTGCTGGTATAGATACTTATAGTGGATGGAGGTTCTATGGATAAAATTGGTTACCTTAGGGAAATTGAGGTAGCAATATCACCTAAATAACCTAATAAAGTATTGTAGGTACTTCTTCATTCGAATCAGTATTGAATAATTGAATTTAATTAAAACGCTATGTATAGAAGTTATTTCTTTAACTAGTAATTAGCACTTCTTATAAAAATATTAGGTTCTATATTGAGCTAATTAGATTTCTGGTTTTGTGAATTGTATATCTTTTACTAGAGCAAATGGTACTCTAGATGGTGTGGTTACTTCCCACCACATAATATCATATCTCTCTTTAGATAGATCTACAATATTGCTTAATAAGTGTGGGAAGGTCTCAGCAATTCTAAGTCTCTTAACAACTCCTCTAACCTCTCCATTCTCTATATATAGTAATAGATCTCTTGTAACTGTTGAGAACTGACCCTCTATCCAATTCTGAAACCTTGTATACCAGTTATTCAATACAAAGAATCCCTTACGTACTTCACTAAACATCTCACTCTCCTTAATACCTCCTGGCTCAATAACTATGTTCCAAGCTCTAGGAGATAACCATCCAGCATTTCCAGTGCTCTCTGTATTCATTTTCTTAGCTGTCTTAGTATTATGTAGGTATGTTTTGAAAACTCCTTTATCAATGATAGCATTTCTCCTCGTAATAATTCCTTCATCATCAAATCCCCTAGCTCCTGGTAGTAGTGTATTGTGTGGATCATCTATGATTGTGACTTTATCTGAACCTATTTTAGTTCCTGGCTTATACTTTGTGAACATTGATAATCCTAGTAGTAGCATTAGTGCTGAAGCTGAATTAGCAATGTAATTAACTAAATTCCCAAATACTAATGGTGATAGAATTGCCTCATATCTCCCAGGTTCTATAGATATTGCTTTGGGAGCTTCAGCTACATACCTCCCAGCTCTTCCACCAACTCTAGCTACTTCATCTCTGTTAAACCTAGTTGATGTCCATGCCCAGTGACCAGTAATATCCCCTCTAAAAGCTCTTGCATATACCTCAATGAATGTCTTCTCTTCAGCTAATTCTGCACCTCTACTTGTAGCTAGAGCAAATACTCTATAACCAGCAAATAGAGTGCCAGCAAGTTTCTCAGCTCCTTCCCTAAGTCCTAAATCTATTAATTCATGAACAGATCCCATAACTTTATCTGCATTCTCAATAATTGTCTCATCAACTAAATTCTGTAATGGTTTTCCACTAGGTTCTGGTAAGGGTGCATATAGCTCTGAAACATCTATACGCTCCACATACTCCCTAGCTGAGCTAAGAACCTTCTCAATACCCTCAGTATCCCCCCTCATATCTTCTACAACATATATCCTACTATTTCTAACTAGGTACATACTTACCTTCTTATCAATCCACGACTGAGTCACTGTCACTTCATTATTTGAGAATTTAACCATGTAATTTCTTGATATTTGAGTTATTGCAGCTACTTCACTGAAGCCCTTGGCTAAAGCCCTCTTAACAACATAGCTGGAGAGTTGAATAGCTTCATTCTTCATACACGAATCACCCCTAACCTCATTTTTGAAAGCCTAACTTCAGGACCTCCGAACCAAACAGGTACTCCTTGATGAGGCTCTCCCTTTCCACATGTACCGGGATAGAACTTGAGATTCTTTGACTTAGCTACAATAGAGCTGTAGAATGCTCTAGTAGTTAATTCTAGAACTGGATTCCTTACTGGCTCAGCTAATTCACCCTTACGAATAGTGTAAGCTTCTAAACCTACATAGCGCTGACCCCATCTTATATCATCGATATTCCACTCCATGTAGCTCTTTATATAGATACCATAATTTATATCCTCTATGAGTTCTTCAAAACTCATATCCCCTGGAGCTAGGTAAGTATTTGACATTCTTGGTATGGGTTCACTAGCATAGTTCATAGCTCTTGCAGCTCCATTACTTGAAATACCGAAGATTTTCGCTGTCCATCTATTGTGTAGAAGTTCATTTATAATTCCATTGAGATATATGTATCGAGGCCTAGCTGGTACACCTTCATCATCGTATAGGTAGAATCCATTACTCCTAGGTATTGTAGGATCATCTATAACTGTAGCATGTTCATTACCTATTCTCTCATGCTTAACCATTTCAGGCTTTACATAGCTCTCTCCTGCTTGAGCAGCTTCACGACCCCAAATACGATCTGCCTCCATTGGATGTCCAGCACTCTCATGAACTAAGAGACCAACTACTTCACTCCCTACAACAATATCTATAGGTTCTTTAGGTGGTGGAACTCCTCTTAATAATACATTCTCAATAGCTCTAACTTCATTCTCAAGCTCTTCACTCACTTTCCACTCATTAATTAGTTCAAGACCACCACTAGAACCAAAGTCGAGAATTCTCTGGATAGTTCCTTTCTGTGGGTGTAGAAGTACGAAGTTTATAGCTATACTTATACGGGGGATTTTACTTCGTATCCAAGCTCCATCACTTGTAAGAATTTCTTTAACTTCTTCAGATTCATTATATATAATGGCGAAGGATGATAGTTTAGATTCCTTAACAGCATTATTTGCTGTAGTCCATAGATCTTTAAGCTCTGCAATCTTCACATCCATAGGCTTGGAATCAAATGGTTTTGAAGCAAGTGCTTCATAACTAGCTTTGCCTAAATTAACTTCAGTACTTAAACCACGTCCTCTAGCTATATTCTCAAGTGCTTTAGCACTAGCTATAGAGAAATCAATAGCTTCTCTAACTCTTTCACGAGAAAGTTCATTAGTTGAGGTAAAAGTTAGGACTCCTTTATAAAGAACTCTTATACCTATACCCTCCTCCTTTCTAAAACTAACACCAATAACTTTACTACCACGAATAACAATACCTGTGATATTCCTTAAATGATACCTAGCTTCAGCATAAGACACTCCACAACTAGAGGCATAGTCAATAGCATAGCTAAGTAGATCTATATACAAACTCCAGACACCAATAAACACAAGGAAATACTGTAGAATTAAGTTTTAACTATGTGAATATATCTTAAGGAATACCTGAAAGCATTAATGCGAAATACTACTAACTAAATTATCCCATGAATTCATCTCCGTAGAAAATATAGGATAAAGACTGGAAGCTATGAGGATACCTAATTTAGTACTGCATCCTAGTTTAGGACTCTACATACATGAAATATAATTACATTCATGACCATGGAATATGAAACATAGAGAGATTAAGTAGATAAATTCTGAGTACTATAGCCATAACTACAACTAGTTTTTATAATTTAATGTTTATGGTATTACAACTTTTGAAGGCCATGGTTTTTTAAGATATTCTTCAGCTATTCTACACGGGACATTTAGTACGAATGCCCAGCATATTTGATGAGCGGTGAAGAAACCCTTTCTAGTTAGTGAAATTCTTTCGTTGCCCTCTTCTATATTCCCAGTAATTTTTAGAAGGCGAAGAGCTTTACTAAAACCTGTTCTACCTATTAATTCATTGAATCCTCTACTGAATTTTAACCTAAAGTCCTTCTTATTCAAGATTCTGCACACAAATAGTCTGCAAGCAGTATACCTAATTGCTCGTTCAACTAAAGCTACTTCTCTAGCACCAGCAATAGGTAATCTATCATTAAGTACAGAATCAATATAGTCTTTAACGGAGTGTGTATTTATGTACTCATATCCGCCAGTAAATCCCATAGCACCACATCCAAATCCCAGTAAAGGACCCTCCATTTCATAGTTAACTGTTACATACTTCCATCCCACTCTTCTACTATAACCATATATCTCAACACCCTTAAAGCCCTTGGGAGGAAGGGTATCTTCACATGCATAAACCATCTTCTTGAAAACCTTCCTACTGGGTTGAGTAGGTATTTTCCCTTCCTTAATAAGTTTATAACCAATACTATGTGGTGTAATAAGTGTAGGGTAGCATGTTATTTCATCAACATCTTGCTGTGATGCAGTTTCTAGGTCCTTAATCCAATCCTCTAATGTTTGCTCAGGAACCATGTACATGAGATCAATGTTTATGTACTTACATCCAGCACTGCGTAGATTCTCAATAGCTTTAATTGAATCTTCAATACTATGCCTTCTACCTAGGATCTTAAGCATTTTAGGATTGAATGATTGAACACCTAGACTTACCTCATTTACTCCGCTCTCGACAAGGTTAGATGTATAAGCTTCATCTCTTAAATCTTCAGGATTAGCCTCTATAGCAATTTTTGGCTCTGCTTCAAAGAGTTCAGATAATTTCTCTAGTATTATTTTCCAGTACTTTCCTGGTATTAGACTAGGTGTACCTCCACCTGCATGAATATCTACAACCTCTAAACTTAAGTCCTTAGTAATCTTAGAATACATTTTCATCTCTCTTAATAGAGCATTAACATACTTCTCAATTATTCTCTCACACTCAGATCTATGGATGGGAATTCTAGTATATGGACAGAATATACAAGTACCAGTACAAAATGGTATGTGGATATAAACTGCAACGTTAGTTTCTTTAAGAGTTTCGCAAATAGCTCTAGCTGCTTCGCCATTCCTAGGTCTTAAAAATGTGGCTTTGAATGCTCTCTTAGCGATAAAGCTCCATACACCAAAAGCATTTCTATCTAAAATCAAATTAAGAAACCCCTACATACCTGGTGCACTAAGTGCAAGTGATAGGTACACATTTAAAAACTTTACTAGCATATACATTAGCAACATGATGAAGACTTTCCGAGCAGAAAAGTCTTCAAGATTAAGTAGAATATCGTTAAAGAGGCGCTGAACGATATCTAGCTCATGTAATTCCTTTATATGTTGAATTCGATAAAGCTATGGATGGTACATAGTTAAAGATAATTCAAAGAAACTATTCCTTATGAATTTTCAATTTTCCTTCTATAAGCACTACATAGA
>QMXA01000112.1 GCA_003661905.1 Thermoprotei archaeon
CCTTCATCTAGAGCTACTATAACTTTAGGAGACACAGTAGCACCATGAGTCAATATGAATTATCTAATTTATCTTTTGCAATGACTTAAGAACTATCTGACTTATGTCAAGAATTTTAACAGGTATTTCATGAGTCATTATAGTATACTTGAAGTTTAAGTAGCATGTTGGACACGCTGATATCAATGCTTTAACATTTTGTTTCATAAATTGCGATAGTCTATAGACTGCCGCACTCATTGCTAAATCTGTATGAAATGCCCATACACCTCCTCCACCTCCACAACATCGTGAAAGTTCTCTACTTTCTAACACTTCCACAATTTCCCCATTCACAATCTTATTAATTATGTACCTAGGCTCGTCGAATATACCCATTCCTCTACCAAGTTCGCAAGGATCGTGATAACTTACCTTTCCATACTCACTAATTTCACCTAAGTTAATTAGATCTTGAGATATCACATTATGTATAAACTCTGTATAGTGCATGACCTTGAAGGAAGGTTCTTTATTTAAGAGTTCCTTAACTCCGCTCTTGAACATGGAGTAACAAGCTGGACAAGGAGTTACTAATATTTCAGTACCTACGGACTCTACAGTATCTACAGCTTCTGAAAGAAGTTCTTTTGCAGCATTCTCATCTCCTATGAGAAGAGCTGGTTTGCCACAGCAACCTTCTTTCTCTCCCAATAAAGTTACTTCATTACCTAGTATTTCCCTTAGACTAAGATATGTTGTTTTAGCAATAGTAGGGGTTCTAATACTAGTTGTACATCCAAGCCATATAGTAATTCTTGATTTATGTACTTCTTTTTTGAAGTCTATGTTATTAGCCCATATACATCGCATATTTGGTGGAGCTGAATATGGGTTCTTATGTTTAAGAAGTGATTTTATGAAGAACTTTATTTGAAATACTTTATCATGAATTGCCTTCTGCATTGTAAGAGACCTAAGCATCAGTATTGACCTAGTTATTGAAATTCCTGAAGGGCATACAGTATTGCATTTCATGCAAGTAGTACAATAATATAGGGAATCATACATAATTGGAGCAGTTCTATAGATATCTCTTAAAATATCTATTGAAAGCATTCTAGGATCCGCACGCAAGTTATTACTAATTATTGGAATTAGGGGGCATGAAGCTACACATAAATTGCATCTTATACATTTTTCAGCATCTTTTTGAATTTCAGTAATTACTCTATGAATAGTACTTAGTAATTTCATGATCTTCCCTCACGTTTTTGACGCTTCAATACCAGCTTTATAGCCTGTTGCTATTGCTACTCCTAATCCACTCTTCTCTGCTATGAAATTATAATGAGCTAGAATTGATCCTGCTACATATAAATTATCAAATAACACTTCATTACCAAATATTGGCCTTAGATTTTCATCGAATTCAATACCTATTTCTAGTATTGAATGCTTCTCAGTATTGAAGATATCTATGTCTATAAATTTTCGTTGTATTGGTATATATAAAGGCATATTGAGTATCGGTTCTTTGTATTCTTTAATTATGGCTTCATTCTCAATGGAGTAAGTACTCTGTATTCCTCCAGATATGATATCTCCAGTTGCGATTATGAAATTCCTTGATCTTATCTCAATTACCTTCATATCATGATAACTTCTAATGCATTTAATACTCGTGCATTTAGAGTTATGAATTGAAGCCTTTACCTCCCTACACAAGTATATATCTATTTCTCTATTCCTTAAAATCTCTAATAAGAGATTTTGAATTCTAAGACCTGGAACCGAAGGAGGTGAAGCTGGTAATTCCGAAATTACACACTTACATGAACTCTCAAGTTCTGAGAGCTGGGTCACAGCTTCTCTGGACTCTGTACTTAATATAGCTGGTATTAAGACTAGATCTGGATTGCGCTTAACTACTACTCTACATAATTCCTCCTTCAATTTCTTAAAGATCTTAGGTTCAGTGATTAGCTGGGAAATAGTTATTGATGATAGATCTTGAACATTATTGAGATCTAATTTAATCTTATCCACTATGAATTTTATGCAAAACTCTGTGTTTTGTAGGAATTTACTAATGAATGATGTAAATAATTGTGGATCGAATTCTAAGTATTCCTTAATACCTAGAACTAATATCTTCCTAAACTCCCTACACTTAGTAAGAGTAGAGTTCTTCATAGTTCTTTGAATAAATGATGTTGGCTTATATGTACCGAACTGTGTTAGAACAGACATATTCATTTCAAGATTTCCTTCGTATAGCATGTTTAGCTCTCTTGGTAAGTTATTGAATGCATTACTAAGGATCTCCTTAGCTCCTTTCCACCCTCTGCCAATTACTATATATGGATGTTTTGGATTGGTTAATTCAAGTTCTTTAAGTCCCTTAAGAGTGTTCCTAACATAATTTCCATTCACATACCCTAACACATCTATACATCCTGAAGAAAGAGCAGTAGCTCCATAACCACGAGCTAAAATAGCTACATCACACCCTCTCATACTAGCTATGAATGCAGCTATAGAACCTGCCATTCCTATTCCTAATACAGCTACATCATATTCTCTTAGCACTTGGTAACACCTCATATTTCTTTAATAATTTATCGAAATTGCCTAAGCAGCAATATATGGCTAATTTAAGTATGCATTGTCGTTCCTGGTGAGAAAACATAACTGGATATTCTCCTCTCCATCTTCGTCTAAGGAAATGTATGAAGTAATCTAATATGTAATCTGCACTAAAGTTATTGCTTTGACGTAATATAGAAGCTAATCTATAAACGCAGTTCATAGCTTGACAAGGTCCCATACCAGCTCTACATCTCTTTGTTAAGTCATCTATGTTCATTGCCCATAACTTCTCTATTGCAAATCTGAGTTCTGCTACGTGAACAGATTCACAACTACACACAATCGTTCCTTCCCCATTGGCGTAATTAATTATTTCCCTAACCATACCTCCCCAACGAGATATAATTCTCATAGCAGCTGCGTTAGATATTTTCATTTTCTTTGCTAGATCCTCATAGTTTATATCCCTATCAGCTCCTGGTAAGGACTCTTTATGTGTTGGGCATGGAGCTCTAATACCTAGTTTTTTAAGAACTACATCAACTAATTTCTCAGCCATTAGTCTAGCTGTAGTTAGTTTACCACCAACAATACTTATAAATCCACTAACTCCATTCTCAATTTCATGATCAAATATTCTATAAGATCTTGGTAATTCACGGCTAGAGTTATTTGCTCCCATGCTAAGTAGAGCTCTAGGACCTGCATAAGCCCTTATAATTCTTGAACTCCTAGCCTCTGGAGTGATTTCTACAGCAGCCTTTACCATACTAAAAATCTCTTCACTTGATGGAAGAAGTTTCTCAGGATCATCTATGCTAATGGATGTTGTTCCCATTATTGATGTTGTATGATGAGGTACTAGGATATCACCATCTGAAGGAGGTCTTAATCTATTCACTACAGTATTTAGTATTCTTCTCGAAAATACTATAAGAGTTCCCCTATCAAGTATTATCGGTAACTGAATTCCTATGAGCTTAGTAACTTTATTAGCCCAGGCATTTGTTGCATTTATAACTATTTCTGATCTTATAGTGTAGGTTCTTCGTCTTAATGAGTCATAGACCTTTACTCCTATAACATCCATTCCATCCTTAATAATGTCTATAACTTTTGAGAAAGGTCTTATTGATGCACCATTGATAGATGCATCATATGCTGTAAGCAATGCTAGCTGAAATGCATCTATTGATGCATCATTAACATGAAAAACTCTTAGGATTTCTGGATTGAGATTGGGTTCGAGTTTCAGTGCTTCACTAATTGAGAGTTCTTCAAATTCTACCCCTGTATTTTTACAACCGCGAATAAACTCATCAACATATGAAGGAGGATCTTGAGGTAATGATATGAATAATCCTCCTGTATCCTCAATTAAGTGAGGAGCGATTTTTCTTAAAATCTTATTTTCTTGAGCACATTCCCTAGCTGATAGAGGGTCCTTCACAACATATCTAGCACCACTATGTAGTAATCCATGATTTCTCCCACTAGCTCCACTAGCTAAAGCGTCTTTTTCGAGGAGAAGAATATCACTAACACCTCTTAATGCCAAATCTCTAGCGATTGATATCCCTGTAATACCTCCACCAATAATCACTACACTATGTTTTTCATCCATGATTAATCACTTCAGAACCCGGCATCCAAGTCATGGAGTTATATCTGGGGTACTAAAATGTAAGTGGCTTACTCTACCTCGATTCTTGAGATCTCCAATAAATCTTTCTATCCCTTATTATTTTATAAGAGTTAATATGCAAGAACTCTGATCAATGTAGTTAGTGCTCTAATAAGTTAAACATGTACTCCATTCAGAGAATGGTGATTTACTACTATGTATTATTTACGAAGTATATTAACTCTGTTTATGAATTAGCTTTTTTACTTCTGTTCTAAATCAGCATAGGTGTTCTATTTTGGACATCGGAGTATTATACCTAGCTTTGGGTCTTATTTTTGCTCTATACATAGCCTGGAATATGGGTGCTAATGATGCTTCAAACCCTACAGATACAGCTGTAGGAGCTGGTGCTATAAGCATTAGGAAAGCTATTTTGCTATTCGCTCTTTTTGCAGCTATCGGAGCTATTGTCCAAGGACACATGGTTATGGTTACTATAGGTAAGGGAGTAGTGCCTAGAATAACGGCTTTAGGAGCTCTCATAGCTTCATTAGCAGCAGGTCTCTGGATAACTCTAGCTACTTGGAAAGGAATCCCAATATCAACAACTCATAGCATAACGGGAGCTGTCATTGGCTTGGGTATTGCTAGTTTTATAAGAGAGGGCATAATGAACGTAAATTTATTAGTAGTATTAAAGATTGTACTTAGCTGGATTTTCTCACCTCTCATATGTATATCGTTTGGATTTGGATTCTATCTATTATTGAAGCGCTTTGCTACAGTACTCGTTTTCAGGGGTATGA
>QMXA01000113.1 GCA_003661905.1 Thermoprotei archaeon
TATTAGTAGTATTAAAGATTGTACTTAGCTGGATTTTCTCACCTCTCATATGTATATCGTTTGGATTTGGATTCTATCTATTATTGAAGCGCTTTGCTACAGTACTCGTTTTCAGGGGTATGAATGTTGATGAGATATTCAAGTACATACTCATAGCAAATCTAATGTTCTCTGCATATTCATTTGGAGCTAATGATGTCGGTAATGCAACTGGTGTCTATGTAACTGTTGCATCGAGAGTCTTCAAAATACCTGATATACATACCATGATTCTTTTATCAACTCTAGGAGCTTTTGGAATAGCTATGGGGGGTTTAATGTGGGGATATAGAGTTTTGAAAACTGTTGCATATGGTATAACGAGACTCGACTATGTAAGTGCTTCAGCAGCAGAACTCTCTAATGCATTAACAGTATGGTTATTCACAACAATACCTAAAGTCGTTATAGGGTATGGAATGCCCATATCAACAACATACGCAAGCATATCATCAATTATTGGAGCAGGTATTGCGAAGAGCGGTATTAAAGGTATTGACTGGAAATTAGTGGGGTTCATCATAGCATCTTGGGTTCTGACACTGCCTGTAACTATAGGTATAAGTGCAGGTCTATACGTACTTATAACTAGTATACTACCTCCTCAATTTATAACATAGGTGATAGGAGTGAATAGTACATGGGCATGGGTTGGGAGGAGAAAAGAACGTGGAGTTATTGCAATGTGTATTGAACACTTAGGTAAGGTAATTAGAGTTGCAGAACTCTTTGAAGAAATGATAACTAAGTATATCAGGAAATCATATGATGATGTTAGAAAGCTCTATACATCTATATTCAATGCCGAGAGAGAAGCAGATGATGTTAAGAGAAAGATAATAGCTGAGTTATCTAAGGGCATGTTTCATCCAATAGATAGAGAGGAATTGATAAGACTTGTCTTAACATCTGATGACATAGCAGCTTATCTAAAAGCTGCTGCTCGAAAACTATTACTAGTATTGCCAGCTGATTTACCTAGGGAGCTCTTAGATCAATGCTTAATTATGTCGCAAAGAATCACGAATGCATGTAAACTCATAAAAGATGCTGTAATTAATTTAGCTGATGATCCTCAACAATCACTAAAATTAGCTGATAAAGTAGAGCGCATTGAAGAAGAAATTGATGAGATGAGAGTAAAAGCCCTTGAACTAGTCTTAAATAAATGTAGGGAGATAGAAGTACCTGCATGTATTGTAACTAAAGACTTTGTCGATGATATAGAAGGTGCATCAGATAAATGTGAAGATGTAGCAGATGTAATAAGGAGCATAGCTCTTCTAACCCTATAGCAGCTATTAAGAGATCTAAAATAACTATTACATGTATTATTTAATTTAGTAATTATGGATGTTGAATTAGTTATTATAGACTATATTATTATGGTTCTCATACTCTCTCTTGATAGTGCATGTGCTAGAATCTTTTTGAACTCATTATCATTCCCTTCTTTAAGTGCTGTCATAGCCGATGCAATGTAGAATGGATTGAAAGCTAGTAATCGTTCTAAGATGCAATAAATAAAGAACTCTGCTGACTCATAGTTATTAAAGTACTTTACAAGTATCTGATAACATTCTCCAGGCTCCTCGATAAGTGTATTTACAAAGTCTCTATGGGATTTAATCATGTAGTACTTGTTAAGACTTGCATAAGTTCCTGGAGATGATCTTTTAAGATATTTAGTAACTCTCTTTCTTACAGACTCCTTTACTTCTTCAGTGAGAATCTCTTTTCTCTTTCTTCTAGTGAAGAACTTCATGAATATCACTCCTCTAAAAGTTCTAACTTGCCATTCTCACCAAGTCTCATTAATAATTGCTTAGTTGATGTAGGGTCTAATCTATTTTTACTCATGAAAATTCTCCTAATTCCTTCATGATATTTATATTGTATTATTAAAACTGCATCAGCTAATGTATCTAATGGCACAGGTTCTTTAGGATAGTTAGCTGTATATGCGTAAATACCTGTAATTCCTAGTTTCTTAAATTTCAAGAACATATTCACAATGTAGTACCAAAGTCTACATAGGTTATGAGTTCTTGTTAGAGTTGTAAGACCATCCATTATGATTAAATCTGGTTTATAGTCATTGATATTTGTTAATATTCTACTCGTCATTTCAGCACAAGTATATGCTGTAGGATTTATGCTCTCTATCCTTATAAGTGATGGATTTATCTCTTCACGAAATAATTTAATTCTAGATAATATATGAGCTGGTGGTTCATCAAAACTTACATACATTGTCCTTATGTTCTTCGTAATTAAATTTGAAATTATATTTGCTATTAGTACTGATTTCCCCGAACCTGAAGGACCTGTAATTAGTAATTGAGCTCCTTTTCTTAATCCTCCTCTAAACAATTCATCTAGCTTTTCTATACCTGTAGTTATTCTTTCATCACTTATGGAGATCAATACTTCGGGTCTTTCCATAAGCATTATTTGTATTCCTTTATTAGGGATTATTGCGAATGGTATTTCCACATCTATTATTTCTATTCCTCTCATTTTCCTTATTTCCATATATCTTGTTATGAGTTCCTGCACTCTCTCCATTCTAAATATTATTACTCCATCTACTACAAACTCCTCAGCTCCAAAGCCTACTTTATTTTCTCCGAAGGGTAGATCAGCAATTAGGAGCGTTGTTACATTGTATGATTTAAGTCCTTTGACTATTGTATTATGGATTAAAGCTCTTGCCCTAGCAGGGTTTAGAACTTGAGTTATTGCAGTTATGCTATCTATTACAGCTCTTCTAGCTTTAATTTCAACTACTCTATCTATGAGAGATTCAATAGCTCTCTCTACAGCACTTTCATCAGCAAGTGTCAAAGCTTCTATAAATATAAACTTATTCCATTTCTCTATTTCTTCGAAATCCATTCCTAGATTTTTCATAAACATATAGAAGTCCTTTTTGGATTCAGCAAAACTAAGATATACTCCCGGTTCTTTGAACTTCCTCACACCTTCGTAAATGAATTTAGCAGCGAATATTGTTTTACCCGTACCTGGATTACCCGCTATAAGAACTGTGCTATTCCTTATGAAGCCTCCTCTAAGAATTTCATCGAGTTCTTCAATACCTGTAGGACATCTTTCTATGGATATATTACTCAAGGCCTTCTCCTACTAACTCCTTCAGAATAATTTCAAGAGCTACTTTAAGATTTGCTCCTCCTAGAGAAAATTCAATATGGTGCAAGACTAGTTATTTGCGCAAGAGCGGAGCTTGTTAAGAATTCTTGATTATTTAAAATAATCTATTTGATTAGTTCCACACTTCTCAGCCTTTAGTACCAGATCCTCTTTCTAAGAGCGATCATCTCAATAATCGCTAAGCACATCGCCAGCTTACAGGCTTAGAAAGCCTATGGAAGCAGTAATTGAGTAATAGTATCTCTATAAGTATGAGAATTTATGGATACACTTACGAGGTAACTAAATCCCACTTTAGTAAGTTAAATGCTTTATGGTATCTAGAGAGCTCAGTGTATCATTACAATGAATTCATTAGTAATTATTTTGCTCTGAACTACACTAACTAGACTATGTACTAGCTATTTGCAATGTGCTCTGAAGAGATGTATTATTCTTGGAGTATTTCTATAGCCTTCTTAACGGCGAATTTTACTCTCTCAGTACATGCATAGTCATGTACACTTTCCAGGTATTTTCTCATACCCTCCTTAGTCTTTAGGTTTAGACCTGTGAGTTTTCTGCAAGTTAGAGCACCCCATTTCTTCTTAAATGCTTCTATGAATTCATTGACTTTTAACCATGTAGTTCTGGGATTTTCATAATTATTCTTTCTACCATGTTTTAATCCTATAGCTATGACAGCACCAGATATAGCACCACAAGTAAGTCCGTTTAAGGAGAATCCTGCACCTATACCTGTAGCTATTCTTGGTATTAGATCTGATTTAATACCTAGATACTCAGCAAGAGTTAGAAGAACACTTTCACAACAATTGTAGGGACGGCCTTCAGGGAAGTTAGATGGTCTTTCTCTAAAATACTTCTCCGCCTTTCTCTGCATTATATCTATGATCGACATGTTATTTACGCTCCATTTCCTCCTTGAGCTTTGCTTTGAGCTCTGGTAATGTGAGGCCGCCAATAATCCAATTCTCCCCAGGTAATTCGTGTATTACAACCCAAGTGTATTGTTTAGGTTGTTTCGCCTCCTTAACAATTACATCCGTTATTTTCTTAGCCAGATCAGCTTTTTGTTTAGCAGTAAGAACACCTTTACTAAGATATATCTCAATTAGGGGTAAACTTACCACCAACTCTAAGTTGAGATATAAGATATTTAAAGACTTCTAAAGTATTTGCTAACTCCATAACGAGTCTAGACTTTTCATATATAATAGTTCAAGTAATTAGCTATGAACTCAACACTTTTCTACATCGAAGCTCTATATCACGACTCTAAAACTCATTTCCATGTAGAACTATTGTTAGTAAATAACCCACTGCTATACTCATGTATTTAATAAACTAATTGTGAGCGAGGTACTTATTTTATTTCGTGAATATAGCTGTGATATGGTGGTTTCCATTCGTGTAGAAGGTATTGTAGTTCCTCTAATAACTCCTTTTAAAGAGAATTTATCAATAGATTATGAAGCTCTTAAGTGGCTTTTAGAGAGATTGAGTATTAGTGGTATTCATGCGGTATTCCCATCATCTACAACAGGTGAGTTTCCTCATTTAACATTGAATGAGATGAAGAGTCTTAATGAATTCACTGTTGAGCAAGTATCTAATAGAGTTAAGGTATATGTTGGTGTAACGGCTAATTGCACTACTCACGTAATTGAATTAGCTAGACATGCACAAGATATAGGTGCTGATGGCATTATTGCTACAACACCTTACTACTTTAAACA
>QMXA01000114.1 GCA_003661905.1 Thermoprotei archaeon
GTTACAAGTAAAAGCCCTCTAACTCAGCGGTACTTCAAAAGCAATGCTGGAGGGCATTGGGCAATAGAACTTAGATTTGCAGGGTATGAATATGTAATTATTAAAGGAAAAGCTGATAGACCTGTCTACATATATATTGAAGACAAAAATGTAGAGATAAAGGACGCAAGTCATCTATGGGGTAAAGATGTAAGAGAAACAAATAAGATTATTAAAGAAGAACTCGGAGATAATGAAATTCAAGTAGCATGTATAGGGCCTGCGGGCGAGAATATAGTTAAGTTCGCTTCCATAATGGTATCTGTATATCATGTAGCTGCTAGGGGAGGTCTTGGAGCTGTTATGGGTTCTAAGAAGTTAAAAGCAGTAGCTGTTAGAGGAAGTGAAAGAGATGTTGAAGTAGCTCATCCAAAATTACTTGAGAAACTAGTTAACGAAGTGCTTTCAAATCTCCCTAATAATGTTAAAGGGAAGACATATTATTTATATGGTACTCCTGGAAGTGTTGCTCCTGTAAATAAACTATATGCGTTCCCAAGTTATAACTTCAAAAAACCATACTTTGAGAAAGCAGAAGAACGTGATGGGGTAACATTAGTGGAGAGAGGTTATATTAAAGGTAGAGCTGGATGCACCGCTTGTCCATTCCACTGCCACAAGTTCTACAAAGTTGAGAAAGGTAAGTACACATGTTACTGTGGAGGTCCAGAGTACGAGACACTAGGAGCTCTAGGAGCTGGATGCGGTATTGGCGATCCAGAAGCTGTTTTAAAGATGCATGAAATATGTAATATATATGGCTTAGATGGACTAAGTGCAGGAGCAGTGATTCAGTGGACTATGGAGTGTATCGAGAGAGGTGTCTTAACTAGAGAAGATATAGATGGTCTTGACTTAGTATGGGGCAATGCTGATGCTGCTATAGAACTTTTAATGAAGATTATTTATCGTAAGGGATTCGGTAATATACTTGCTGAAGGTTTAAAGTACGCTGCTGAAAAAGTTGGGAAGGAGTCTTGGAAATGGGCAATTCAAGCGAGGGGGTTAGAGCAATCCAGAGTTGATACTAGGAGTGCAAAAGCGTATGCATTGGCGTTTGCAGTTAATCCAAGAGGTCCTGATCATTTACATGCACAGCCAATAGCTGAATTTGGTGCTTGGCCTGAATCTAGAAGGCTCATAAAGGAGCTATTAGGTGATGAAAAATATGCTAATCCATACATAACAGATAAGAAACCTGAATTAGTAAGATGGCATGAAGATCTATTTGCAATTACTGAAGCTCTGGGACTATGTTCATTCTCAACAACTACGACTTATATATTAAAACCACAGAACCTGGCTGAAATGTTCTACGCATTAACTAATGTGAAGATTTCACCTGAGGAATTACTTCTAGTTGGTAGGAGAATAGTTACACTAGAGAGATGCTATAATGTTAGAGAAGGTCATAGGAGAAAAGATGATGTATTACCATGGAGATTAATGAACGAACCAGTACCTGAAGGACCTCCAAAAGGTCTCGTAAATTCTAAGGAAGAACTGGATAAGATGCTTGATAAATACTATGAGCTTCATGGATGGGATAAAAAGACAGGTATACCTTTGAGAAGCACATTAATAATGCTAGGAATGGATGATGTAGTTAAGGAATTAGAGAAGCTAAAAGTACTACCAAGAAATAGATGAGATTTAATTACATTTCAATATGTATTAGTGAGTAAGGAAATAATAGTCGTAGTATGGTGGGATTAGTATGGAACTCATCAAAGTTAAAATACGTTTCACTTCATACTTAAAATCTGAACTAGGAATCAAAGAACTAGTACTTCAACTACCTCTAGAATCTACACTAAATGATTTAGTAAAAGAGCTCAGAAAGATCATACCAGCATTTAAGTATAATGTTAAGAATCCAGAGTATCTAGTGTTGTTAGATAGAGGAAGTAGCAAAGAAATAATACGATCAAATATTAAACTTAGTGAAGGAGATATAATAGAATTTATACCTCCAGCTGTCGGAGGGTAAGGGTTCATTAGTTAAATAAATATATTCGTGCCCTCTATTTCCAATAACACTTCAGATTCAAACTCTATGAAGTATTTTTCACAATGCTTTAACATTATGGAATAAGTCCTTGTTTAAATATGTTTCGAAACATGTAAGGACAGTGCTAATCTACGAACGGTGATATAGAGATTTAATAAATATATACTTTGACACTATTCCTCTATAATGTAGAGGTGAATGAAGCTTGGCTTTTATATATGATTTCAAGAAGGCTAGAGAAAGAATTAGGATGTCCATTCGTGAATTTATACGCAGGCATAGAGTTTCATCTCCTCTAATTCTCAATAAAAATGATAGTATTGAGCATTTAGTGAATAGTTTACTGAATTCTGAAATAGATTATGCCTTGGTATCCGATGATTATGGAAAGATAATAGGTGTTGTATCACTATATGATGTGTTAAAACTCTTCATAAATTATCCAATATCTGGCTTCTTTCGAAGAAGATCTAGGTCAAAACAAAAGAATGAGAAATCCCCAATAAGTACAATCATAGGACCTAATGCTATAAAAATAGAAGCTGATTGGAGTTTGAAACAAGCATTAGAGCTAATGGTATACTATAAATTACCTTACATAATAGCCATGGACAAAGAACTTAACAGGCCATTAGCAATAATAACAAAGAGAGAAATTCTTAGTGGAGCCCTCGGAATTAGATTCCTTATAAAGCCCGTGCCTTCCACATGGTAACTCTTAGCAAGTATTAATTTACACTACATACTTGGAGTAAATTTACAGAGTTAATTAATAAACTTCGTATCGTGAAGTACTTATCAAGCAATTCATTAGCTTGTTTCAGTAAGGATAAGAATTCGTTAGAAATATTTTGATCCGGTACGTTATGTAGAGAAGGAGCTAAGCTATGAATTCGATTCTCAGTTCTGTAGAGTACTATCGTAATTGGTCTATAGATGTATTAATTAAAATGATTTCCATACCAACAATAAATCCCCCTGGGGTTCTTTATGAAGAATTTGTGAACTATGCATCTAGGGTTTTGGAGGAAATGGGTATGAGTGTTAAAGTACATGAGATTCCTAGAGAATTCGTATCTAGGTATTATCCAGATTATGCTGAGTATCCAAGGTACATAGTTATTGGTAGAGTTGGTAGTAATAGACCCATTATCCATTTCAATGGTCATTACGATGTTGTTCCGGCAGGTTCCGGTTGGTGTAGAGATCCATTTAAACCAGTTATTGAAGGTGAAAGACTCTATGGTAGAGGAGCTGTTGATATGAAGGGAGGTATAGCAGCATCAATACTAGCCATTAGAGCATTTCTAGAAACTTGTAAGAAATTCAGCGGAACTATAGAAATTGCTTTAGTACCAGATGAGGAAATAGGTGGAATTACTGGCACAGGATATCTCATTGAGAAGAGATTATCAAAACCAGACTATGTAATTATATCAGAACCTAGTGGAATTAACAATATATGGATAGGTCATAAAGGTGCTATATGGGGTTATATAGAAATATATGGAAAACAATGCCATGGATCGACACCTTGGGAAGGTGTTAACGCATTTGAGTATATGGCTAGGATAGCAGAGAAGTTTATGACAGAATACAAAAGCATCATTAATAGAAAGAAAAGTTACTACGACTATGGAGATCCTAAAGGAGCTAAACCAACAATTACCATTGGTGGCGAGGTTAAAGGTGGTGCTAAGATAAACATAGTTCCAGGATATTACTCATTCTCCATAGATAGAAGAGTAATTCCTGAAGAAAGTTTAGAAGATGTAGAGAAAGAAATAAAAGAATTCATAGATAAGGTAGGAAGAGAATTTCCAGAAGTGAAAGTGCGAATTAGAATTACTAATAAAATTCCACCAGCATTAAATGATCCTAGAAGTAAATTAGCTCAAATAACTGTAGAAACTGTAGAGCAAATCATAGGTAAGAGACCAAGACTAATACTTTGTTTAGGAGGTTTAGATATGCACTACTACACCCAGAAAGGAATTGAGACCATAACATATGGGCCAGGTCCCTTAAAAAATGCACACATAGCAAATGAATACATATCTCTAAACGAATATGTAAAAATAGCTAAAGTCTATGCAATATTACTAAGTAAATTCTTAACTTAATCCTTGAATTTGCCCTTTATGAATTGGTGATGGTCTTGTGGAGATATCTCTGTACATAAACAATGCATGGCTTATGGAGAATAATTTTGGGTTTTTCTCAAGATCCTAGTCAATACTACTTACTCAACACTGTATTCTTCTATTTCTAATTCTTCTAGGCATTTTTCGAGTTTTAATTCGGGTCTTAGATGCATTTTCTTACCGGTTTCTATTAGAATTTCTATTTCAGTGCATGTAGCTTTGGTCTCTTCATCAATGACCATGGCCTTACCTATGAATCCTTGCATAAATAACTTCCTTACATAACCCACTAATACTACTAAATAACTAGATACACCAGGTACATCGACTGTTGGACTATATTCATAGATCCATGAAATAAACTCCATATTTAAGTTTCCTTCAAGTTCCCAACATACAAGTACGGAGTCAACTGCCTTTAGCAATCTCTTTTCAAGTTCCTTAATCTCTTCCAATTATGTACCCAGAGATTATAGTACTAGCATAGTTAATGAAATTATTTAAGATATTATGAATATTACGTATTCACTACCATGCAAAAGGGCTTGCAGTAAATTATTTAATACATTATCTTTTTGGAAGTTTGAAGCTCATTGGCAGGAGTCTTTGTAATGTAGTTACTTGTATTTTCTTACTCTTCACACTATACATTACTATATTTGCACTAGGATTGAATTCCGCTATTACTTGTCTACAAGCACCACAAGGTGGTATAGGATCTTCTAGATCTGTTACTATAGCTA
>QMXA01000115.1 GCA_003661905.1 Thermoprotei archaeon
CTCATATATCTTCTTTATTAAAGTAAGAATACAGATAATACTGCTTCGGCATTGTAAGGTGCTATTCCAATGCCCAGAGTAATGGTTAAGAAAACCGAAGAGCCCTTAACCACAGAGTATTTAGATCTTTACTACATGTATGCCTTTGATACAGGTTCTCAGATAGACTGTAATGAAATTCTTGACTACTTAATCAATAAACTAAGTCATGGAATGGAAGTTGTAGCTCTAGGGTACGTACCATTACCAAGAATAGATAGGTATAGTCAAAAGGGATGGTCTGTTGTAGCTAATGCTGGAACATGGATTAGACCGATTTGCAAGGTATCTGGAGAACTTTCAGTAGATTTAATGCTTCACGTAAAGTATAGAGCTTTCATTGATATAGTACTTATGAGTGAAGAGTATTTAGAAAAAGGCGAAATAGCGAGGTTCTTTATGGGTTCTATAACCATAGATCTAAGCACTACTAGATATAGGAAACTACGAGAGCTCAGAGAATTGCGGGGATATCTAGAGCTCTTAATTCATCAGAATGGAGTTATGGTTCTCACTCTCAGAATTCCTATACATGGAATTGAGCTATCATCACGAGATGTAATGTATTTAAGATACTTACTTGAGGTAAGAGGTGCAAGTTTCAGAATTCCAAAAGCTATATATAATCTGTGGACATGTATGAAGAAAGGAATTACTTATACATTCTCACCAAGCAAAAGCACTATCAAAATGAGATTTAGAGTAATAGATGTTCTAGAGATTTTTTCGCTTCTAATAAAGTACCTATTATTAGATCTAAGAGGGTACAAAGTAATCAATATAATTCAGCTTGAGAATCTTCTTAGAAATCCTTGGGATTCTGCTTATACAGTTCTCTTTACCGAGGTCCTTAAGGGGGAAATGAAGTTTATAGAGGTGTTGCGTGAGTATTCAGCACAAATCTATGCTATGTTACGTGGACCTAGAAGATTAATTTCAAGAAGAGCTGCAAGAAGAGCCATAAGTAAATCATTTAGATACATACCACTAGTTCAATTAACTGGAGTTCATAGTAGGGGGATGAGAAGATATATTGGGAGCAGAGTTTCCGTTCTAATAAGTGAATCTGATACACATATCGTGACTGTTTCAAAGAGGTATTTAGGAGTCTCAGAAATTGGTGAACGATTAAGATTATTGCACGTAACAGTACTTGAACTAGCTAATCACGCTAGACAATGTCTGAGAGTATTTGAACATCTATTCACATCTCGAAGACCTAGAAATCTCGAGGAATTGACTAAGTTAAGAGAGTTATTTAGTAAAGTCATTGACTCCATAGAGAATTCCTACTTCATAGTTGATAATGATATGAAGGAACTATTCAGATATTGCATGAAAGCTCTCGAGCTTCGTAGATTAATAAATAGTGTAGAGAGGAAATTTGAATCACTAAGTTATGTAATAATGACTAGGTATCAAGATAGGATAAGTAAAATGCAGGTTCTACTTTCAGTGCTCTTTGGTGTTTTTGGAATACCATTCTTTCTATTCAGTTATTTCCAGTGGCTATATGATGTAGCACTTGAAGGTGAGTCGCAACATATAGTTGAAGTAACTCTCTCGACGTGCCTACCTATGATACCGATACTCTTAATGACAATATATCTATACTATAGATGGAGCAAAGAAGTCTTTAGATGAAGAACTAAATATCATAAAGTATGAAGTTAATAACTCTATTAATTGAATTGATAGAGAAGCGTGCAAGGTGCTGAATTTGTATCCCAAATCAGAATTAACTTGTTACTGTAAAATAGTTCAATAATTAACCAACAAGTGCTATTACTATACTAAATATTATACAAAGACCCAAGATACCTATGCCCAGATTTGCGAGTGCAAGTACTATGTGTTTCTTAAAGGTCCTCCTCCTCTCCTCCATTATATCATCTATACTCACTACACCACCCGTAGAATACGTCTCAATAAAACACAATAGAAAAAATATATAATGAGAGAGATCTCTGATAGGAAGAAAAGTTTAAATAGGGCCCTCATCATTAAGAGTTCTCACTTATGTTGGTATTTCTTGAAAGGTGACATTCGAGGCTAACTATTTCTGTGATTAACAATGTTCCTAGCTTTAGTAAAAATGAATTCTATTTAGTAATATGGGGAGCTAGAGTTTTAGAGCATTCGTAACAAGTATACTAGATGAAGTGAATTAGCTTGGATAAATGTGTTGATAGACTAGTACAGCTGGCAAAAAACTCAGGAGTGTTCTTCGGAAGCGAGGTTATTCGCTCAATAGCTAATCTCTGTGGTAAGGAGTTCATAGATGTCTGGAATTACATATACAAATTATCCCCAAGTATTGAATCACAACAAATTTCAAAACCACAGAAAGTCGCCAAATCAGCGCCTTGTTGGAGATGTCCAGTCTGTGGTAAGGAGTTTAACAATCCTAGAACAGCTATGAATCACATTCTATACTTATCAAGGCAAGGGGATGCTTCTCATAGAGAATTGTATATAAAGCTAAAGAATGAAGCATCAGCATCTGGGAAGAAATTTCTAGAGCTAATTACTGAGAAGTGCATATGTAGTAGTACATAGATCTATGGAACTGAGATAAAATAAATATCTCGTAAAATAAATGGGCTGAAAGTCTCTCTATCAACGTAATTCCTCCTAATGGTTACTACCATGGAATTTCTTACTCAATAAACCTTATATACTAAAGGACCCTACAATTGGCTCTGGAGGGTTTCTCTATGAGTGCTATAGGTGTTTATAAGGAGAAAATAAGACAAGCCGTTATAAACATGTTCAAAGTCAACATGGGTGTTAAACCTGGTGAAAAGATTCTAGTAATAACTGACTACCCTGATTCTAAACACTGGTTAGAATATGATGGAGAGAAATTAAGTGATATTGTAAAACGCTCAGTCCTTACAAGGTTAGTATATGAAATTGCGAAAGAGTCTTTTAAAGACAATGTTGTTGAGTTCATAGTATATCCATGTACGGGTAGACATGGAGTTGAACCTCCAGATTATGTTGCTGAGAAAATGAAGCAATTCGATGTCATAGTAGCAATAACCTCATTCTCATTGACGCATACCAATGCAAGAGTTGAAGCTAATAAAGCAGGTGCTAGAGTTGCCAGTATGCCATTATTCCTAGCTGAAATGTTTGAACCAGGAGGACCAATGGCTGCTGATTATAGTTACATAGATAGAATCTCTAAGAAACTTGTTGAGAAGCTTACAGGAAAACCAACAATAAGAGTAGTAACTGAAGCTGGAACCGACATAACGCTAAGTGTTGAAGGTAGAAAATGGGGTATTGATTCAGGAATATTGGTTGAGAAAGGAACATTTGGTAATTTACCAGCTGGCGAAGTCTATATTGCCCCATTAGAAGGCACTGCTAATGGCAAATTCGTAGTAGAACCAAAATGGTATCCAGGTTTAGAAGTACCCATGGTATTCTATGTTGAGAAGGGTGAAGTAGTTAAAATTGAAGGCGGAGGTAAAGTTGGCGATTATTATAGAGAGTTACTAGGTCTTGAGCCAAAGAAGGAGGAGCCAATCTACAAAGCCAGAAGGAATATTGCAGAGCTAGGTATAGGAACTAATCCGAATGCTAAGAGACCTGATAATATACTAGAAGCTGAGAAGATCATGGGAACTGTTCATATAGCCATAGGTGATAGCGCACATATAGGAGGAAAAGTCGAAGCCGATTTACATCAAGACTTTGTACTCCCCAAGCCAGATCTCTATGCCGATGGCGTAAAATTAATGGATAAAGGAAAACTCTTAGTAGAGTAATTTAAATATTTTTATTCACCTTTCTATACTTAAAACTCCCTTATTTTTTCACTAATATAGCATTTTAGATCATAGATATTGCACGAAAAACTTTTTTGTAAAAAGTGGTTAGAACTAGATGGCGGGTGAGTCTTTATGGCTATGATTTTACCACCAGGTCTACCTAGTATTCTGAGTGGAACAACATATGACTATGAGTTATATAAAGCCGCTAGAATCATTGTTGAAGAGCTATTCAAGTTGAAGCCTGATGAGACGTTTGTCATTACAGCAGATACGGAAAGCGATATGAGAGTTGTAGTAGCTACGGCAGCTGCAGCTTTCGCTGTTGGAGCAAAGCCTATGGTGATATTAACTCCATCACCTCTCGGTGTAGGCAAGGCAGCTGATCCTATGCTACCAGTAAAAGCATTAACAGCAGCACTCAAAGAAGCTGACGCATGGGTAGAGTTCAACAACCAATGGCTATTATATTCAACACCTTGGGAAATAGCCATGAAGGAGAACAAGAAGCTAAGATACCTATGTCTAGTAGGAATGCATGCAGATATGATGGTTAGATGCATTGGAAGAGTGAACTTCCCAGTTCTAAAAGAATTTCAGGAGAAAGTAACGGAAATGACTAAGAAGGCCAAGCGTATGAGAATAACAACACCAGCAGGAACGGATGTTGAATTCGAGAATCATCCAGAAAGACCAGTTCTATGTGAAATTGGCTATGCAGATACTCCTGGAGCACACTTCTTAGCAGGACAAATTGGTTGGTCACCGAAATTCGAGTCAATCAATGGAGTTATAGTATTTGACGGATCTGTTGTTCCACCAATAGGTCTACTAAGAACACCAATAAAGCTACACATTGAAGCAGGCAAGATAGTTAAGATTGAAGGAGGTCCCGAAGCAGCTCAGTTCGAAGCTTGGCTAAGAAGCTTCAATGATCCCAACATGTTCTTAATGGCTCACGTATGCTACGGCTTCAATCCAGGTGCTAAGCTCACAGGCAACATATTAGAGGACGAGAGAGTCTGGGGCTGCACTGAATGGGGCATTGGATATGTAGGTCCAATGTTAGCTCCAGACATTGGAGGAAGAAAGGCAGCTAGC
>QMXA01000116.1 GCA_003661905.1 Thermoprotei archaeon
ACATTAATAAGAAGTAAGATAATTGAAGAACCCTCACTAAGACCTGATAATGGGAAATATTCAACATTTATGATAATTCTTGAATGAAAAGCGATGATTCAAAGCAATTATGTAGGTACTGAATCTATATAGTTATTAAGTAAAACTCTCTAGCGATATATGCATCAGCTTTTCTAGGTAGTGACTATGAAGGATTATATATCATTAACTAAGCTAGAAATGATGTATTATTAGTAAAAATATGTAGTTTTAGAACGCTCCCTTTCCTACTAGTTGTATTCTTAGTAAGTATTTCTGTGCGAATAGGAAGAATACTACAACTGGTAGCATGTATATTATTCCTACAGTTGCTGTTATGCATGGATCTACATAGAAGTATTCACCTGTTGTGAATGCATATACTAACATGCTTAGTGTCCAGTAGCTCTGTGATGATATGAATGTTAGTACGAATATGAATTCTCCCCAACCACTTAGGAATCCAAATATTAGTACAACCATTAATCCATTTCTAACAGCTGGCATTAGTACTTTCCACCATGCCTGTAATCTACTACAGCCATCAACTAATGCAGACATTTCTAAATCCCATGGAACAGCATCAAAGAATCCTTTCATAATCCATATTGCTAGAGGCATGTCGAATGCTACTTTCACTAAAATAACACCTAGTAATGTATCATAAAGACCCATCATATTTAGTATGTAGAATACTGCAATTAGTAGAGTTATTGCTGGGAATGAGTGAAGGACTAGTATTAGGCTGAGTAGGGTTCCTCTACCACCGAATTTGAATCTAGAAATAGCATAAGCAGCTAGTGAAGCTATTAACATCTCTATAAATGCTACTGAAATTGCTAGTAGGAATGTATTTCCAATTACTAAGTATAGATTTGGATATTGATACTCAGCACCAGGTACTTCTAGACGACCAGATAATACTTTTTGCCAAGCAGATAGTGAGAAACCTTTAGGTACTAAACCCTCAAGTTCAGGACTAACACTGGCTATTGCTAGTAGTACATATAGAAGTATTATTACTGAGGATATCCCTATTACGAATAAGTAAACTAATGCATTACCTATTCTCTTCCTTATTAATGAGACTTTTCTTATACTAGATCTGGGTGCCATATCATCTCACCTCGATCTTGGGTTCAAGCATTAGTTCACGGAATCTAAATAGCTTCAGATATAGTACTGAAGCTATGATACCTATGATTACTAGGAATACTGCGAGTGAAGCACCATAGCCGAAGTACGATATACCACCATATTGTCTAAATGCTAAGTCATATGCATAGAGTGCCCAAACTTCCGTAGTATATAGACCTGGACCACCACCAGTTGTTAGTAATATGTATTCAAAGCTTGTGAGTAGTGATAGTGTTTGGTATGTTGTGACGAATAGTATTGGCCACTTTATTAATGGTAATTCTATGTGTCTTATAATTTGTAATGTGCTTGCTCCATCAACTTTAGCAGCCCATATAACATCTCTACTAATGTTCTTCAATGCTGCTGTGAATATTATCATTCCGAAACTAGCTCCTACAAATCCATTAACTAGTATTACTATGAGCCATGGATACTGTAATTTCCACTCTATAGGTTCTATTCCAAAGAATCCTAAGACCCAATTAAATAAGCTACTTGACTCTCTTCTAGTAGCCCATAGCCATAGGAGTGCATAGACAGCAGGAGGTGTTATTCTGGGTAGTAGCCAAATAGCTCTTATAGCAGCTCCAACCTTTTCATTTATATGAGTTGTAATTATTGCTAGTAATAATGCTAATCCAACATTGAAGCATGATAATGTTAAGCCAACGTAGAAGAATGTATTGGTTAATATCTTGGGAGCCCATGGATCAGTTATTATCTTAACATAATTCTCAAGACCAATCCAATCCCACCTAAAGGAGTAATCCATGCTCGTCAAGCTTATTAGAAATGTAAGTACCACAGGTACGAAGAAGAATAGCCCTATTAATACAACACTAGGAATCAAGAAGGCCCAAAGAGCACTTGGTCGTGTCTTAATTTTGCTAAGTCTCAACATAAAACCCCCGATACTCTTGTGTGATTATATGTGAAAAAAAGCTTTAATATTTTAATGATTTGGAGGTAGAAAAGAATATAATTTATGTTTTATGAATTTAGCTAGTTCATTCCTCTATGATTACTGCATCACCTAGTGTTCTCTGAATTTCGCTTAGCAATGTTTCAAATGCTTTATCTGGTGTGAATGTCTTGTCAGTTTCAACAGCCTTTAGTATTGTGAATACTATTCTGCTATAATCACCCCACTTGGGGTGATTTGGTATGAATGTTGTATACTTTAACATGTAAGCTACGTCGTGTAGGAACCAATCTTTGGTATATCTACTGTCCTCAATCTGGCTAAATAGTATGGCTAAGTGAGCGCTCTTAATTGCATGGAATGAGTTGAGATGGGGATCTGTTATTAGTGTTATTAGCATGAAGCATATCTTTGCTAATCCTTCCTTCTCAGCTCTCTTAGTTATTGTATATACTAGTGGGTGGCTTAGAGTAACTGGTTTCTTACCTGGTTCGCCAGCTGGGTGTAGTGCAAATCCTATGTTCTTCTTAAACTCATCTTCTGATAATAATCCCTTCTCTATCCATTCACCTTTATGCCAGCTTCCACCGGAGCAGAATAGTGCTTCTCCCTTAGTGAATGGTCCGTGGAAGTCTTTGTCCCAATCACCACTGAATTGTGTTGGGATGATTACTTCATACTTCCATACTGCATCATGGAACCATTGTAGAGTCTTCTTCCAGGCACTCTTAGTAAATACCATTTTGCCAGCTTCTGGATCCCATAACCTACCTCCAAATCCTAGGTAGAATTGGAAGTAGTCATAACCTTCCTTAACTCTGTGTACAAGTCCTCTCTTTACTAATCCTTTATCTTTGGCTTCCTTAGCTATTTCTAATATGTCGTATAGGGTTATTTCACCAGCTTCAATCTTCTTTGGAAACTCCTCAATTTCCTCTTCACTCCATCCCAATGCTCTCAATGCATCTTTTCTAAAGTATAATGGTCTTACTTCAGTGTCTTGTGGTACACCCCATATCTTACCCTTATACTTAACAGCATCCCATAATGTTGGTATGACATCGTAATATACTACATCCCAATACTCCTTTATGAAGTCATCTAATGGTATTATGTATCCATTCTCAGCTAGGAATCCTATATCTTCATGACCTGTTAGGTAGATATGTGGTTCTTTACCTGCTTTAGCTGCTAGGTAGAATTTGTTCTTATACTCACCCCATTCAACAGGTCTTACATAGAATTCTCCCTTGATTTCAACTCTTACATTAGCTCCCATAGCTTCTAGCCAAGAATTCAGCATATCTGCCGCTATTTCGAAGTTCTTAAATCTATACTCACTTGGTGGATCAGGTCCAATAGTCCATATTTCCACAGTTATTGTTTGAGGCTTTGCAGGGCCAGCAACAGTAGTTGTTGTTACAACAGTTGTAGTCTCAGTTACTGTAGCTGTAGCCCCTGGTGCAGCTGGTGCTGCTCCCATACCAATGAAATACCCTATTGCTATTCCGATTACGAGTCCAACTATGAGAAGTGTTGCAGCTAGAATCTTAGGACTCATTTGACTTGACAAGAACAACACCCGTCATACGTTACTCCAATCAATCTCTTATAAACCTTACGTCCGGACAATATACGCTATGGTTAATTGTTTTATGGTAATAAATATTACATATGACAATGACTATGGAAATTTATTTCATTTCGTTATATAATTTTAGGAATTACTATAAGTCTTAAGACAAATGCTTTTCAATATCTATTGATGTTGAATGTTGCAAAAGATAGAGAATACAAAGTTCATGAACATCTATGTCTAGAACTTAGGTTGTGTAGCTTCAGTAATAACTTCACCAAATAACGTTATCGATGTAATGCTACTATATGGAGTTTATACATTATCAGAATTGCATAAGGAAATTGAAGCCCGGTAGCTATCTAAACTCATTATAATGAATAACACAATTCTTCTACATAGATAAACTGGACAGTACATTCAATACTCATCCATTGATTGTGAGATTATAGATCTCCAGCTAATTCAAGCATTGTTTATATGATTCACTATGCTTGAGGCAATTAATGTGTTCACTAATAATTTTTACTATACCTCTAGAGAGTAGTTTAGGTATGCTAAGAATGAGATATGTGTTCAATGTAAAACGTCTATGGATCTTACTAAGGAACATCATATACAGGAAGAGCATAGCTATAGCTCTCTTAATAGTACTACTCATCTACTTCTGTTTTGCTGATCCTATTCACTACATAACCTCTAAGGGCTGGAGAAATCCATGTGATAAAGCAATTCAATTATTATTAAATAGTAATACACTTTTCCTAGGAGATTTACATATTAAAAAGAATGGAAATGGAAATCGTTTTAAATGTATAAAATCATTTATCTTAAGAAATAATGTAAGTACTCTTGTCTTAGTTGGTGACGTATTTGATGATCCTAATATATACTACGATCTTAGAAAGGAATTGGGTAATGATGAAGCTGTAATAAGATATTTACTAAAGATCCTAGATATTGAGGATCTTAAATTAAATATATACTTTATAGCAGGTGGAGTAAGTCATGATCCTCAGGATATGTATCTAAATGTCACAATTAACGATATTTACTTCCAATCAGTAGGTAAGTGTCTTAGACTAGAGATATATAGCCACAGGATTATAGCCATACATGGCGATATCGTAGTTGGAGGTCCATTTGGTTTCATAATTACTAGAATTTTTAATAAACCCATATTTGAGAATTTGTTAAGATCCATACTTAATATAGATAAAGACACATGGGTTATAATGGGGCATACACATGTTCCTCTAATA
>QMXA01000117.1 GCA_003661905.1 Thermoprotei archaeon
CTATAATCTTAATGAATTAACTATATCTCTTCAACAACTTTGAGTATTTTAATTCTTATGAGAAGGAATTTATATATCATGGATTTTATTTATTGAGAAGCTCTAATTCCTCCATTGGTCCATTAAGTAGTATTTTCATTTTGTTTAAGAGTTCTCTTCCTGCTAATTTCTTATTTATAAGTGGATGAGAATGTATATGTATTTTGAATTCTAAGCCGTCTATAACTACTTTAGCTAATGCTGTATGAAGTGTTATTGGAACCCCTATTGGTAGTATCCCATAGTATTTCTCAGGAACTTCAAATAATGCTAATTTTAGTTCCTCATAGAGATTGTAAGGAATTAATATACCTCCACTAAAGCCTATATCTACTAATAACTCTAGTTCATATTTCCTTCCTCTCGCTGTTATTATTAGAGCTTTGATTATGGGTGCAGAAGGTTTATGATCCTTAGAGTATTTAAATTTCCTCATTAAGAACTCCCATACCCATTTCTATTTTCTGTTCCTTAACCTTCTTACCGAGCTGAGCTACTATGCATTGTATAGCTCTAGATTCTCCAGCTATTGTAAATGCTTCATCTTCACTATTACATATTTTAATTAGTTCTCCGTTACATATAACAACATACTTATTTCTGAATTTCTCGCCATACTCTCTTTGAATCTCTTTTAACTTTCTTTCACTTTTCTCTCTGTAAGTAAGGTATTCTAAGTACTCTCTACTAGCTGCTTCATTCAGTAAAAGCCATAATTTCATAGCCTCTGTTAGAGCTTTACCAAGAGTATATCCTTTAAGAGCTACTACACTCTTCACACGTTTATAGATATTCTTATCAACATTTTTAACAACAATAATATCTTTCACATAAACACCAACACATAGAGGTATAACTAGTATATAAAGCTATACCATGGATAAACATTCATATTACAGATATTCGCATATAAGCTGCATAACCAATCCCAGAATTATTGCATACAAGTTTCATCATAATTTAGATTTCATCTATTGGATCTTGTGTTAATTCTATATAATTTATGAACAATTACTATTCATTTAATTATGTGTTAGCTCTATCAAGTGGGTATCTTAGGATTGCTGCTATACCTCCTAAATTCTTTAGTTTTAATCTAGTTTCATGAACTGTACTGAATATCTTGATTTCAGCTCCTTGTTTTTCAGCTAATTTAATTATGTCTTCAACTTTTTTCCTAGTTTCTTCATTTGGGTGTCTAACCAGATCTGATATAACCATTAATTTCTTAATAGCTCTACTTTGAGCCGCGAATTCTACATCATCAATACCATATGCTACATATCTAGGATCTTTAGCTATGTAGTACATGAATTCATCTAATAAATGCTCCTCGATTACTAAATCATGATCCTTAAGAACTTCTATGAGAGTACCTCTCTTAAGTACTTCATAAACTCCTTTAACACCACTCCACGATGTATTCTCGATATAGATCTTAGCATCTTTGAATCTTTTATCGCTCTTAACTTCTTCGTAGAGATATTCCTTAACATCAGCAGGTCCAGCAATTATGAGTATTTTAAGTCCATATCTATTCATTAAATCAGCTATTTGGTTAAGAATTTCCTTAATACTACTTCTCAAAGCACTTGATCTAGAGGTTGTTTCAAACTTACTAGGTAGTTTTAAATAACCTTCACTAATTACCTGGATTCCATAGCCCTTAACTATTGCTAAGCAATACTCCTCATCATCTATTGATACTATGAGTACTGGAATAGTTATTTTCTTAGATGCTTCAACTATACGCTCATAATCAATACCCACCCATCCAGATTCTCTAAACATGGTTATTACAGAACCTATATCAATAGATAATGTATGTCTCTGACCCTCAAGATCAAGTTCTCTAGGACCATAGACAATTATTCCATGAATTCTTAGCCTAGTTGTAAATGGTTGAAACTCAGCCCACTCAACTCTAATACCTAGAATCATAGCCTTACGCTTACTACCACTCCTAGTCTTTAACTCCCTACTAGTTCTAGCATACACAATATCCCCTTTCTTAATCACATTATATAAAATCCACAAATCCTCCTCACACTCAATACTCAACTTCAAAAATCTCCTGGAATTATCAATCTCTAATATCTTCAACCTAAAACACCAATCCCCTCTATGATATTAATTAATCTAATGCTTTAATAAACATACAAATTCTCTTATGCTATTGATCTTCCCATTGCAGTGGGTAAAGATTCATATACTATGTGTGGGAAGTGTTCATGCTATGGTATTGAATGAAAGCTCTATACAGGGTTGGAATTCTAACTCTAGTAGTTCTAATTCTACTAATAAGCTCTCAAGCATCTCCAGCATTTGCACATACTCCTATGGCTTATATGGGAAAGAGGCTGTTAGAGAAGCATTAACAGAAGGTACTCCAATTTAGAGATGATGAAGGCGGTGAATTCGTACATGAAATTCAATGGGGAAAATACACCTTATGCTAGTGTGACTTTTGATAGAGTTGCACAGGTATTTAGAGTAGTTCGTGATTATATCGATTACCAATCTGATGAAGATAATTATGGTGTTTAAGAAGCTTGGGCAAATCCTGAAATGACTTTAACACAAGGAGTTGGTGATTGTGAAGAGAAAGCAATTCTATTAGCATCACCCATAAAGTTCCATACAAATGAATTTGATCCAGATGACGATGAGGTCTATGTCGTAGTTGGCTTCGTAAGAGCCGGGCCTCGCAGATTTGCACTGCATACTTGGGCACTCTAGTATGATGGATCTAGTCATATATAGTACTACCTAGATCCTACTTATACAAGGCCCTTCATTTATCCTGGTATAGGTGTGCTGCGGTTCAACAGTGAACATGTATTTGGGTTCTTACCAGGGTACATTTTTACCAAAAATACACAATTTTTTAGAAATCTCTCAAATATTTTTATGTTATTCAACGTTTTTTGAAGAATCTATATAGTAAAAGGCCTATTACTATGCCTAGTACTAATGTAGCTATTGATGTTGCATACACGGGTTCTCTCAATACTATTGTTGTAGTCATAGTAGTTTCCTTAACTTTGGTAATTATCATGGTCTTTGTTATTGGTTTTTCAACTGTAGATGGTGTTGTAATAATCTTTGTTTCAGTTAATGAATGTGTTTTAGTCTTAGTATATGTTTCAGTTCTAGTAGTTGTAGCTAAGTACTTAGTTGTTGTAGTTATGGTCTTAGTAATTGTTGTGGTTTTTGGTATGTATACTGGTATTAAAGCTGTTTCAGGACTCATAATAGTTATTAATAGGAATTTATTCATTAAATACTCATCTAGGTCTATATAGCCATAGACAACATTAGATTCAGTATCTACATATGTATCTCTGCACCTAACATAAGTATTCAATGCATTATTATAGATATATAGTGCTAAATTCTCTTCACGCATCCCAAGGGCATTAATGAGTGATTCATCATAGTGAATCATTACCTGGATGGGCCATGAAATACTCTGCGGAACGGTAATATCTATGATATATGAGTTTAGGGGGAGGAATTTACTGGTTACTAAATCACCATTATATACATAGATATCCATACTCATTACATCACGTAGTTCCATATTAATAGTTAGGTTATGAATATTAACACTATAAGTACCTCTCTGTGAAAGTCCCTCGTACCTATCTATACATGAAACAACTACACCTCCAGTTCCTACAACATACTTTATAACATCATATGGTTCAAGAGCTGAATCTCTAGCAGATGCGTAATAACGTAAATAATGCACATAGAGAGTATTGTTATCTATGAATAAATCTTTAATTATTAGTGAAATATCAAGAGCTATCTCAATACATTTACCACTCCAAGAAGTATTATAGCCTATTGAGTAATTAGTATACCAAGTCATAAAATCTTGATCTAATTGGAAGAAAACTACATCAGGTCCAAGACCTAATGCGTATTTCTCGCTTACACCATCTCCAAAATGTATTTCTAGAAAAGCATCCCAATCCGTGGTATTTCCTAAGTACTTAGCTAAATTAAGTGGAGATTCATAATCAGCTCTAATGTAGAGTATATCATTATTCATAGCCATATAAATATCTGTTATATTCATATCAGGGTAGCAATACTCAGCTACATCCCCAATACTATCAGTGATTTTTGTATAATTCACCCAATCATGCGGATCTCCATCAATCACTATGTTCTTAGCACTAGGTATGGTTACTCTAATAGGTTTATCAATTATCATATCCTCGATGTCAATTCTAGGCCCATACATCATAATCCTCAATACCTGGTTCTTAGTAACACCAAGAATGTCTAGAGGTACTGCTATTTCAATACTTGAATCTTCACTTTCAATCCATTTATTCTCTTTATAAACTCTATCCTCACCACTTACATAAACCAAGAACCTAGTAGATATACCCCATTGATCTACATCTATTATTATGTCATGATCAATTACATCATATGGTGAAAGGCTCCAGTCATCAATACTTGATTTATCTATAGTAATACGTAGGTATCTACGGAATTGATACGACCTAGGTATTTTATCAAACCACTCTATCTTAAATATTAAATGAGTTTCATTATCATTTATTGAGAATGATTTAAGATCACCCCAACCACCAAAGTCTAGAGAATCCATAATTATTAGAGGTCTCTGAAATTCTGCATTACAATATTGATTTATGGGAATTAATATTGTAATGATTAAAGCACTAAGAATTATCAATACTAAATACTTAGTGATTGTTTGCATAACCACTCACCTGAAATAAATTTCATAAGATAACCTTAATTAATTATATCTAAGCTATGCTACGTTATTTCTACAAATAATCTACTATACAGAAG
>QMXA01000118.1 GCA_003661905.1 Thermoprotei archaeon
AGAGTCCTCAGAACTAAAGCTAAGCATAACAGCTGGATGTACAGAGACTCCTGCATCGAGTAAGTTCTTCAATGCTTTGAGCTGTAACTGAAAAGCTTCGGACTTAGCACCTGTTAGCAAATGGAACTCTCTCTCATTACATCCCTTAAGAGATACTCTCACATGTACATTATTGAATTTAGATAATTCCCTTGCGTATTCCTTGTAAGCACCTAGTACTATTCCATTAGTTTCTAGAATGAAAAGTATTCTAGGTGCTTCACTTTCCAGTATTTCTAATACTTGTATTAAGTGCTTCATTGATAATGTGGGTTCTCCACCACTTATCCTAATTTGCCTATAATTTCTCCTCCTAACTATTGTAAGGAGGTTTCGAATAACTAATTGTGGTTTATAGAATTTACCTACTGAAGATGCTCTATCTCTAACTTTCCAGCCCCAGCAGAATTTACACCTTAGATTACATCCAACGCAATCAGCTGTAGCTATACCACCATACCATCTTCCACCTCTGAATCTATAGTACTTTCTTAACTCAACACCACTTTCTTCCTTACTTACGACCTTCCTCATGATATTTGTTAGTTCAAGAGGGTCATAACCTAGATCCACTACTGCTCAACTCCGTTACTACTGAGTATTCTTGTATTACTTTAACTAATAAATAGTTCAAATTGAGATTTAGAAGCAAAGGTGAGGGTAAGGTATGAGGAGATTAGTAGTTACTGATCCTGAGTTATGTGTAGGCTGTATGTCCTGCATGTTTGCCTGTTCAAGGAGGTTTGGTGTAGCGGGATTAGCTAAGTCGGCAATATATGTTAGAAGCATTGGTGGTGTTGAGAGAGGTTTTACAGTTATTGTTTGTAGAGCTTGTAAAGATCCTCCTTGTGTTGTTGTATGCCCTACGAATGCACTTAGGAAAAGGAAAGGTGGAGGTGTGATATTTGATTGCGGTAAATGTATTGGTTGCGGAAACTGTGTTGAAGCATGCCCATTTGGAGCAGTTCAGTGGGATTTCGAGGAGAATAAACCTGTAATCTGTGTCCACTGTGGATACTGTGTTAATTACTGTCCTCACGGAGTTCTCGCAATAGAGGAAGTAGGTGAGTAATATGAAACTATTCGATCCTTATCTAAGTAGAGTTCTATACATAGATTTGACAAGGAAGAGATACTGGGTAGAGAATAGAGAGGATATCTTTGAGGAGTATATGGGTGGTGTAGGAGTAGCTACAAAATTACTCCAAGAAGAACTGCCAAGGAATGCAGATACTCTAGGAGCTGAAAACGTAATAGTATTTGCCGTAGGCCCATTCAACGGAGTTTATCCCATAGCATCAAAGACAGTTGCAATGTTTAAATCACCACTAACGGGAAATCTCGGAGAAAGCCATGCTGGTGGAAGAAGCTCTATAGCTATAAGAATGGCTGGGTACGGAGCTATAGTAATTAAGGGTGCTAGTGATATCCCCATATACCTAGCAATTCACGGTGAGAAAGTTCATTTTAAAGATGCACGAGCTCTATGGGGTGTTAGAAGTACCTATACTATAGGTAGAGTTTTAAGAGAACGTGAACCAGGTTCAGGGTACAGAACAATAATGAGAATTGGAAGAGCTGGTGAAGAATTGGTTAGATTTGCAAGTGTTGTTGTTGATTCCTATAGACACTTTGGCAGATTGGGATTAGGAGCTGTTATGGGATCTAAAAAGCTTAAGGCAATAGTGATTTCAGGTAAAAGAACAATTCCCATACCCAATAAACCCAAATATAGAGAGATCTACAATAAGATATACAAAGCAGCTATTGAAAGTCCTGCTATGAAAAAGTATCATGACTATGGAACTCCAGTCAATGTACTTCAGCTAAATGCCCTAGGTGCATTACCAACAAAGAACTTAATGACTACAAAATTTGAAGGAGCAGAGGAGATAAGTGGAGAGAAATTAGCGGAGACAAAATTAGCTAGAAGAGTTGCATGTGCGCATTGTGTTGTAGCATGTATACACATAGCTGCAATTAGAGAGGAGTATCCACACGAGAAATTCTTCTATACTGTTAGATACGTATCATATGACTATGAACCCATATATGCCAATGGCTCAATGCTAGGTATAAGCGACTCCGAAGGTTTAATTAGAGTACTTGAAGAAATAGAGGTTCAAGGACTAGACGCTATGAGTACTGGTGTAGTACTAGCTTGGGCTACTGAAGCGTATATGAGGGGCTTAATTAGTAAAGAAGATACATTACTTGACTTAAAATGGGGGGATTGGAAGAACTACATACAAGCTATACGATACATAGTTAAACAACCTAACGAGTTCTACAAAACATTAGCACTAGGTGTAGAAGAAGCTGCAAAGAAATATGGAGGATTAGAGTTTGCTCTCTCATTTGGGAGAAATGAAATGCCTGGGTACCACACTGGGCCTGGGTGTCATTTAGGCTGGTTAATAGGAGCTAGACATAGTCATTTAGATAATGCTGGTTATAGTTTAGATCAAAAACTCCTAAGTAAAGGACTTCCAACACCTGAGGAATACATAGATTCCCTCATGAAAGAAGAGGCATGGAGACAAGTTTTAACATCACTAGTCATATGCCTATTTGCACGAGGCATATACAAACCAGATATTGTTGCAGAAGCACTTAATGCAACAGGTTATGAATACAAAGTTGATGATATCCTTAATATTGGTTGGAAAATCTATAAAAATAAATACAAGCTTAAGTTAGAACTAGGCTTTGATCCTCTAAAGTTAAGAATTCCAAGGAGGGTATTAGAAGTTCCAACACCTCATGGAGGAATTTCTGAGGAATATATGAAGAGAGCAATTACTTACTTCTCTCAAAAGATCAAGAAGTTTTTGGAGAGCTAGTATTCTCTTCAGGATATATAGGGCTTTGGAGAAGAACTGAAGAACAAATACATGGCTTTAATAATTTTGATGCCCTTTCTTCAGCATAAATCTTATCACCTATGATATAGAGTAAGAAGTTCTCACCTTCAAGTACATTGCCATTACCCGATATCACAACTTCTCTATTAATTACTATGTTAGTTTCGACAATATTTTGGGAAAGACATATTTCAACACCATAGTTCATGAGCTCTTCCTCAGCTTCTATACATGATATCCATTGCTTTCCACCCCTACTACATATTATGTCTGTAGGAGAACACCCTCTATGAACTATGTAGATCCAAGAGCCCTGATCTCCTAAATTGCTGATGATTGGTACTAGAAATTCCATTCCCTTAGTTGTGAGGCATGGTCCCGAGATAATGATCTCTGTTATTAGATCAAATGATTTTTCTATGTATTGCTTAACATTATTTGTTTTAATACTTATCATGGGAGTCTTCGGCATTAATCTCAAATATATGTTCTTGAGAGCTTCTACAATTTCATCTCTTAAAAGAATACGAGGTATAGCAGCAATTTCATAGAAACCTGAATGTCCTATGCCTCGTGAGTAGGGAATAAACCTTATAATATCACCAAATATGAAGCTAAGGAGTCTTGAAATAGGAATGCAATCAGACCTTAATATTATGGCGTATCTTGTACGTTCAATATCATAGAGCCTTGCAGGGGCTTTTGCTCTACATCCTATTTCTATAGCTGAGCATATGTAAGGAGTTATATAGAGTTCAGAGAATAGTTTATAGTTCCCTGTTTTTAAGACTTCCAAGGAAGTTATAGTCTCTTTAGATATGGTTCTTGTACATTTATTTATAATACAAAGTATAGCATGTTTAACAATATCTGTATTTCTTTCTAAGTCTTTTAATAACTGTACTGGAGTAAGAAACTCCTTATCCGAGAATTCCTTAATAATACTTGCTATTAGCTCATTGATTTCATTAGTAGAGTCACTTCCTAGAAATAATCTCTTTATAAATTGTTTAACGAATTTTCTAAATTCAATACTTTCTACTTCACTCTTTAATACTCCCTCTACAATTGCTAAACTAATTAAGTATCTAGCTAAGTCTTTACTAATCATTCAGGATCATCCTACAACTTACCTAGTTTCTTTATGGCTTCAGCTCTTAAAGCTACTTCATCTATATTAAAATCGAAGTAATTAGCGTACGTAGATAGAGCTCTATGTATAGATAGATTTACAAACTCTAATCCATAGTCTCTAAAATTCTCATCTGAAAGAATATCTATGAATTCCAAATCCCTAACGTAAAAACTAACTATAGCTGTTTGTAGACATTGATATCTATATTTACCCAATAGAACTCGTTTAGACTTATTCAATTTATTAATCCCTAGAGCTAGGAGGATAAGACCTAGCTCTTCGGGTAATAGGTATTCAAATATTAACCATCTCTCAAATACTGTACCAGGTAAAGCAACTTCACACTTTCTATTACATACTTCAGAAATGGTGACATTACCAGGTATTAAGTATAGATCTGTAAAAGCGATTCTTGAAGCTAATCCAGGAGCTCCAAATATATCACATATAAGACATACTCTTGGCCCTTTACATGGAGGTCTAAATCTCTTAGCACTTGTAAATATTTGCTGATGCACATATCCCTTCTCGCTAGGAAGAGCTTCTCGACCACTCCAGGTATAGAGTCTAAAACAACTCATCACTCTACCTTTACTATCTGGCTTTGCCATGAGCTCAAGTCTCGAACGTGAAAATCCTTTAATCATAGAACCTGGAATTATTATGTATTCTCTTATTTGTCTTTTCATTAATGTATAGTGCCTTGGAAATGCAGATTCAAGATTTATTAACCAATCCTTTCTAATATTTCCGCTACTTCTAAGATATTTATAGAGTCTCTTTATACTATACCTATTCAGAAATTTCTTGAGTGAAGG
>QMXA01000119.1 GCA_003661905.1 Thermoprotei archaeon
TGAAAAACCATCAACAACAATAACTTCAAAATCCTTAAATACCTGCTTTTCTAAGCTATTAAATAGTAATGGTAATGTTTTCTCAGAGTTCAGAGTAGGTATAATAACTGATATTGTTATCATATCATTCCCTGACCCTCTTCACTAGGGTGAACCTGGTATTTCTATTTATTACATCGTTTAAAAATTATTGAATCTATGTAATTTCAACTGTGAGAGAGGAAATTAGATCTTTCAGTAAAGCGAGATCTTTAACTAAGTTTTTAGCGCTAGTTAAGTCTCTCTTTCTTACTAAATCCATGCACATTCTTAACTTATTAATGTAATTACTGAGTTTCTCATTGAGTGTTTTAATTAATTCTTTAGTTTCCTCATCTATATCAGCCTTATTACTTAAATTAACTATAGGTCCTGTGAATTGTTTTAGTAGTGTAAGGTATTTATTGCAAGAACTTAAGAATTCTTCGGAGGATGTATAATCTGCTTTTTCTAAAGCATTTACTGACATGTATATATAGGCATATGTTGTTTCTACATAACCTGTTGATAAGCCTACAAAGAAGCTAATGGTATTTCTAATTTTATATCTAGTCAATTCCTTTCTAAGTTCATCAATTGATTGTTTAGAATAGATATAGAATCCCAAGTAGGGTGATAGAAAGTATGAGAGAATAAGTGTTAGTATTGCTACTAGAGCTGCGAAAGAAGCATATCTAAGAACTATCTTAACGAATTGCGGCATGTTTAATCCCATTAGAAATAACAAGAATGCAGTATTAAAGATTAAGGTAGCAATAGTTATAAAATACATGAATTCTGACCCAAAGAATCTTCACAAATAGTTAAGTTTTCAATACCCAACTATGTATTATTAATAGTGGTGATCCTTAATTGAATATTGTTGAACTATACTTAATTACAACAGTTATCTTTGTCTCAGTTATCTACGCATTCCAATTGTTTCTTTACGTATATGCTACAAAGCGTAGCTCATTACTTAGAGAGGCGAAGAAATATTTAGGTAAGAATTTAGGAGTTGAGCCATTAATAACTCTGATAATTCCTATGTATAAGGAATCAGAAATTATCTCAATAACTCTGAATTCGGTATCAAGACTTAGGTATCCAAAAGAGAAATTGCAAGTAATATTAGCTCTAGAAACTGATGATTTAGATACTATTGAAACTTTGAAGAGAGTGTGTAAAGTTATAAAGGAAGAGCAGAATCTTCCTAGATTGATTATGTTTAGGAATCTACTTATAGAAATAGCATATAATAATGAACCCAGAGTTAAAAATAAGCCATCAGCTCTTAATGAAGCCATTAAAATAGCTCGTGGGGATATTGTGGCTATATATGATGCAGAGGATATACCACATCCAGAACATCCATTAATAGCTGCATCAATACTCAGCAATAACAGTGTAGCTGCTATACAATTTACGAGAGCTGTAGATAATTATAGCGATAATATACTTACTAAAGCTCAGAGTATCGAATTTCATATATGGTATAATTATTTAGAACCCACAATAGCTAAGTTAATGAATTCAGCAGTAATAGCTGGTTCAGGTTATTACATAAAGAGGAATATTTTAGAGAATCTAAATTTCTGGAATTCGAAATCACCTACAGAGGATCTTGATTTAACATTTAAATTAATAGCTAATGGTCATAAGATTGTGCTAATCGATGTACCTGTAAAGACTCAAGGTATTCCATTCTTTAAATTTTTACTAAGTCAGAGATCTAGATGGATTAGAGGAGCATTACTAACAATACCCAGTGCTATAAGAGCATTACCATATAGTATACCACTAGCTATAATCACAATTCTATTACCCATTTCAAGTATAGTTGTTCAGTCGTGGCCTATGGTGTCACTATTTATAAATAATCAATTAGCACATATATTCATAGTTCCATTAGTACTTAGCATTTCTTCATATGTATTAATATATAGATTATTAAATCCTAGGAGTTTCAGTTATTTATTGCTCATAACATTAATAGCGCTAATAAATGCTTTAGCTGTTTGGATAGCAATTATTGAATTAATAATTCATCCATATAAGTGGAATAAAACAGTGCATGTAAAGAGGTAGTTTAGTTGAAGAAATACTACGTCCTACTATCATTCTTATTACCAGCTCTTTACAGGTTAGGTATTGAGATATATTCTTGGCCTTTTACTATAGGTTTTGATACTATGGCTTACTACTTACCATATCTACTTGGCTATGATAGATATGATGTATTACAACTTTATTCCCAAGCACCGTTGTATTATATTCTGATTAGTTATTTGAATACCATAGCTAAGAACTCTATGATCACGTTGAAAGTAATGGCGATAATGCTTCATGGATTTCTAGGTTTAACACTATATCTATGGGCTAAATCTATTTTACTTAGTAAGAATAGAGCTTTCATATACTCAATGCTAACTAGCTTCTACTTCGTAACTCTTAGGTTGCTATGGGATTTGCATAGAAATGTTCTTGGACTAGTATTAATGTTAGCAACACTATGGCTCATAAATCATGGTGAATATCATGGTGGAAAATATTTAAGATATATAATTGGCTTTACAGCATTTCTAACAGCTCTAGCACATCAGATTGAGCCAATAATACTCTCTATACTACTAATTCCCAAAGTCTTTAAGAGAAGTAGAGATGCAATTACAGCACTACTCACTACGTTAATTACTTGGCTAAGTATTGTGGTTCTGTACAGCTTTGACACTAATAGTACTGGTTATTTTGAGAGATTGTTTATTGAGAAAGATCCTCTAATACCTCAAGGTGTAGAGGTTCTAGAACTAGCACTCTACATATTCTTACCACTAATGCCATTTAGCATAGTTGGAATGATTAGGAGCTGGAGGAGAAGTAAGGAACTTATTATATGGATTTTATTCTGCATTATGACAGCGCCATTAATAAATGCGGGATTTAGATTATTACTTCTAATAACAATACCGCTAATGATATATGCAGTGACGTTGGGTAGGAGAGCAGTAACTACTCTAACAATAATAACATTGACACTAGCAATAGGATACACAACACTCCCACCAGAAAAACCATTTCCATACTTTTCACAACCAATAATGTGGAATACTAAATTTAAATATGCAATACCAACAAGCATGCAACAAAACACTGTATCACTAGAAATTTCACACAAGGTTATGGAAGCACTAAACTACACAATAAATAAAGTAAGCAATGAATGGGTTATTATAACCGATAGAACCTTCATAGGTTACTTACTTCTCTTAGATACCTCTTTCTCAAGTGAGGTGAAAATCTATAGCGAGATAATGCAATATGAACCAATATGTAGCGCATCAGAGAGAAATCAAGATACATATGTTCTTTGGCTTTCACCAAGATATAAATGGCATAATCTAACTTTAAATACGCTTCCTATAGTACTATGTAGAGAGCCTATAGCGTTATATAGATTAAGGTGTAGCTAATGAAGTTAAGGGGTAGGATATATAGCTTTATTAAAGATGTGCTTACGAAGTCATTAGTATTAGCATTTATAACATTACTCATCATAGCTGCTATAGCTCTTGGAATGGGGCTTGATCATGTAGCTAATAGACTTGCTGAAATAGCATACTATAACCTAGTTCTCGCTGTAATAATTCAACTAATCATAGTAATTAGGGAAGAGAAGGAGTGAGCTTTGCATTAATGAGCTATTTGCTTAAGTACCTTGGAGAACTCTATAGCTGTTCTATCCCAGCTAAAGTTCTTCGCCCAATTCAATGCATTTATTGATAATTTCTTTCTAAGATCTTCATTCTCCAGAATCAAAATTAATGAATTAGCAAGAGCTTTTATATCATCTCTTGGAACTAGAATTCCGGTCTTCATATGTCTTACAGAATCTCTAAGTCCAGGGACATCATAAGCTACTGCTGGTGTTCCTTGAGAATTTGCTTCAGTAATTACAAGACCCCAACCCTCCCGAATACCGGGAAAAACAAGTACATGAGCTCTTCTAAGTAGTTCTATTTTCTCTCTTTCATTAACCCTGCCATAGAAAATCACATCTTCCTCCAATCCCATTTTTTCAATAAGCTTCTTAAGTGATGGTTTTAATGGACCATCACCAACTATCCATAACTTTGATCTAGGAATTTCCTTCTTTACATAGATAAATGCCTTTATAGCATGATCAGGTCTTTTAACCTTCTTAAGTCTTCCAAGAAATACTATTGTTGGTTCTTTCTCTTTTTCAGGGAGTTTATCTAACGGTTCTAAACTTAGACCTTCTGGAACTATGAAGATTTTTCTAAACCCAAGAGCTTTCAAATCGCTTTTAGTAGAATTCGATACAGTAATCGCAGGTCTATCTCTGTAAAGCTTCAAGTAGTGAGGCTCTATAGCATACCCTATCCACGATATAGGTGGTTTCAGTTCATACAACCAAAACTCTCTAGCTAATTGATGTATTAATACCACTACAGGTTCTTTGACATACATTACCGTAAAGAAGGGCACTGTATTTATTTCATCAATTACTAAATCTACATCACTCTTGAGAAATGCCTCATATATTTTCTTTGCTTTTAAATACACAGTGTACTTGTTACCAGTTCTTAATACCCTATAACCTTCTATAACCTCTTCAGAAGGGAGATTGCCTGGTTGACTAGTAACTAATGATATATCATAGCCCATTTTCACTAATCTTCTAGCAACCTCATGGGTAAAGACCTCAGCCCCGCCAGCTTCAGGGTTCTTTATACATCTCCAATTAAACCAAGCAATTCTTATCGACTCCATGAAACGTTCCTCA
>QMXA01000120.1 GCA_003661905.1 Thermoprotei archaeon
CCACAAGCAGATGGTCTCTCCGGCGTTATGATACATACATGTGTAGGTGCAAAAGATTGGCAGAGTTTGCATGCATAGAACATATCAACATCTTCATCCCTTAATCCTAGTGCTCTTCTATCTCTTTCCTCATAAACCTTCAATGCTTGCTCATAGAGCATTTCGACAATTTTAGGCTCTGTTACAAATATGATTCTCATCTTCTCTATTATAGGAAATGCAGATTTGAACAATCTATAGAGAGCTGTACCAATTAATTTGAAGGAGTTTAATCCTTTCTTGAAAGATTTCTTGCTTACCCTAAGCCATATATCATACCTCTGATTTAGATGCATATAGCCTTGAATGTAGTTGCTGAATTCATGGATACGTCTCTCTAGAACTCCTTCAGCTCCAGGTTCAAGACCTTTACCAGCAGCCTCTATGATAACTGCATAGGGATATCGTTCACCTTCCTTAAGCTCGCTAAGATCAGGACCTATAACAATTATTTCTCCATCTTCGACTTCTTCTAATTTTCTAATTCTAAAAAGCTCGAATTTGTATTTGACTTTCGGTCCTCCAAGCTCCACATACATTTCCTTTGCTCTTACTCTTTGACCTTCGTATTGTGGACCAACGTCAACAGGTATATCGCTAAAAGCACCCTTGGGTGGTGGAGGAGGAGCTTTAAACACTTTTACACTAACGTCCTCAGGAATCTCTATTGGAGTAAGGATGTTTAGAGTAGGCTTTACTGTCATTCTGTTACAGCCCATTTTGTTGTAAGTACTAACTAGGAGCTTTAAGCATTTCTATTAGTCGAGATAAATTCTTAATCCATATTTGAAGAGGTAATGACGGTAACGTCCATGTAGCATTGGGTTGCGCATATGGATCTAATGATAATGTATATATACCTGGTCCATAGTGTTTTAAACTATTTAGAAGTAACCACCCATATGCGTATCTAAATCCAGCTAAAGTTACTAGCATTTTATACTTTAGTGAGTTTCTTGATAATTTTTGAACTATTTCAAGTGGAAACATTATTCTGTATCTCTTGAAACCTATTGAATCTAGTATTTTAACAGTCTTCGAGTTAGACGTAATTATTTCACTATTAATTGCGTTAGCTATATCCACAAACTTTTCAACTACTTTCTCACCAACAATCTCTTCAAGTTTCGTTATTTGTGAACCAAGTAGGATGATTGAGGAATTTCTATACCTTTTCATTATTTCTACGACTCTCTTAATATCTGTTAATACAATAGCCTTTATGGGTCCTGGGGGTATATCTCCTCGCAGCCAATACTCCAGAGCCATCAGCATCACCTATATCTTGATTCCTTTTCTTCTCATTTTGTATTTCTCTATGACTTCTTTAAGCAGCGTTGGGTTTGGTGTAACGGGCTTCTCTTTCCATCCAACTTCTTTGAGATACGTCATAACTTCATCTTTATATGTTATTGGTATATCAGCTTCCGTTCTAATAAAGTAATGAATATCTGGAGGCAGTTTATCATTACCATAGAATCGCTTATATAGGGATATATAATTCGTTAACTTAATTGCCCTACCTTGAGGTGTATCAGCGGGTCTTATACATAGCTTCGGTATCATAACCATGGCCTCCTCGAAAGATTCGGCTGCATAGAATAGATGCTCTGGTGCTGGACCACCATAAATTCTTTCTCCTGTCATAGCGTCATAGACATGCCAATTTTCATCCTTATCTCTATCGCCAAGAAGCATTCTCCTGTACTTAAGTCCATGTGGACCAACAATGACAGGTACGCCAAGTCGCCAGAACCCAGAGGCTATTGCAGCAGCCTTCTGGCTCATAGCGCCCCATGCAACACCTACAGCTCCAACTCTATTGAGGATATAATCCGCTATTTCAGCATAATTTGCTCTAAGAGGTAGTTTTGCGAAAATGTTTGCAATCTTTATCACTGCTCCAGATATATGTGCATTAGCAATACATGAACCTACATTAACTATACCTCCAGCCTCGAATGCTCCAGAGAATTCTTCGTAGGGTGTTTTACCCTCTTCATTCTTAAACATCGCTATAGCCATGGCTGAGCAACCTGATGCAACTACGATGTATCTTCTAGATGCAAATTCCCTAGCCATCTTAGCTACATCTTGTGCTCCATCAGGCCAATTAGCACATCCAACAAAAGCTACAACACCTGGTATAGTGCCTAATACGATGTCCCTGCCGACAGCTCTAATCTCTGTATCTTGTATAGCTCCTCTACCAACTCTACATTTATAGATCTCTTCGCCCATGGTCTCTTTCGCAGATGCTAGGATAAGCGAGAGAATGGGTATACCCCTTGGGCAATCGTATTCACATCTTCTACAAGCAAAGCATCTTCTATATAGTATTGCTAGTGCTGATATATCTCCCTTTGCGGCAATGGTCATAGCTGTAGATATTGGGAGGTTCTGTGGGCAGTTTCTTTCGCAATTCCTACATCTAGAGCACTTTTTAGCATATTCAATTATCTGGTCTTTACTCAGTAGACCCCATTTGTACTTTATTCTCATAGGAGCTAGTTTAAGTGCTGTTTTCACAGCTACTTCTGCAGTTTGTTCCTCACTGAAAATAACTGCACCAGATATCTTCCCACTTACAAGTTCCTCAACCACTGTATCAGGATCTGCATAAGTTCTATCTGGAAGACCGCGCATAGCCTTATCTGTCGTAGCTATAAGAACAGCATTGATCTTCCTAACTTCTTCAAGTAGATTCGTGTAGATACATTGCTCATCTATTATAATTACATCTGGAATCCCAGTTCTGATGAATCTTAGTTCCCAAGACATGGGGCCAATAATCTTAGCGCGTTTCTTCTCATATCTAGTTATATCGTGTGCTGTACAACAAAGCCCGCATACCTCGACCTTATCCCTAATGCCTAGTGATTCTAGGTAATCTATGATAGCTGCTGATGGAAGAACATTATGCCCTATGACTAAGATAACGGGTTTTGTAATATCTATAGCACCTATACCTAGGTGCACTAGAGGAGCTTCTGGATCAGCTTTAGGCATACCAAGAGAGACTATTTGAACAACATCTGCAACCTCCATGGCTACATGATCAAGCATCCCCAGATGAAGAACCTTAGATTCATAATCAATCCAATCACCTTCCTGCCCTGTATGCACACTAGCCAATGTTTGCACAATTTGTTTCTCAACATAGTCAAGAACGATCTCTAAATCTCTAAGAGTTCTAGGCTTAACACCTGTAACAAGTCTTGTTATAGGCATTTCAACATATACTTCACCACCAAGATCTATGGGAGTGTCTTCTCCATGTCTAATTTTAAGTCTCTCTAGAAGCTCACGAGCGTGGCTTGCATGTGTAGATGCTCCAATAGCACACACTAGTGTAACTAGGCGAGATTGTTGCTCAGATAAACTAAGTCCACAGGAACCTCTTTTACCTCTGGAAAGATCACATCTACCATAGGTACATAGACAACATAGATCACAATAAGGTAAATATAATGGCTTATATCTATTTAAAAGGATATGATCCCATGTTCTTAGCGTAGCTATAGATGGAAATGGTGTAGGACCTGGAGGTTCTTCCCATTCTTCAACAATATAGCCAACGCTTATATCAAGACCTTTAACTTCGCCAAAAGTGGATTTAAGCTCGTCAACTTTTAATCTGAAATTTCTATAAGGAATACTCAAGGGTATACCCTGGCTATATAGTTGAAATGAAATATAAGTTTTTATTATGAGACATTTAATTTTGTATTGTTATCCATATATCTTAGTATTTCTCCGCCTAACTATATCAAGTATTTTGCTCTTTAGCTTTTCAATGGCTTTTACAGCTGGGGAATTAGGTGCATAGTCGAGTAGAGAAATACCTAGTGCATCAGCTTCTACTACAGCTTCATCATATGGAATAACTTCAAATACTTTTGTATTTATATATTTCTCTATGAATTCATTATCACTTTCCTTCCTAATTTTGTTAGCTACAAATTCGAATCGCTTAATATTTATATCCTTAGATAATTTGTGCATTTGTAGAGCAACATCAATAGCTTTTACGGTTGGCTCAACAATGCATAGCATGAGATCTATACCTCTAGCAGCACCTCTGCTCATATGTTCCAGACCTGCAACCATATCAAGAATAACAACATCTTTCCTACCGAGAATTAGGTGGGAAAACAATGCTCGTAGAAATGCATACTCTGGGCATAGGCATCTAGTACCACCTCTTCTCACTTCACCAAATTTTATAAGTGTAACATTATCTGGTCCTTTAACACCAAATCTCTCTACAACATCATCAACCTTAGGATTCATGATGTATAGACCATCGGGCAGAAGTGTTCTAGATCTTATAAATTCTTCTTCATTGAATAGAATAGGGGCTTTATAAGCTATTTCTCTGGGTATGCCCAAAGCTATTGCTAGGTTCAAACTAGGATCAGCATCAACAGCTATAACGTTATATCTATCTCTACCAAGTAATCTAGCAAGGCATGCTGCTATAGTTGTTTTACCTACACCTCCTTTTCCTACAATAGCTATTTTCATTGATGCAAAACCCTAACACCATCTCATAAATGCTGACCTACTCTATCTTTTTAAGAACAACTTTATGATTAATAAAATCTATGTACTCTATAGCGACATTATTAACCTCGTATCTTTTACCAGATATATTAACAAAGACAAAACCATTCCCTCTTGGTATAAGTGATATGATGTCTTTAGCAATAAGCTTTTCTTCGCCATCTTCTTTCATATA
>QMXA01000121.1 GCA_003661905.1 Thermoprotei archaeon
ACGCCGAGCTACATACATTTATTATCTCTGACACATATCTAGAGTTCTATGGTGTCGAAGTATGATATTAATTAGAGTTTTAGCGACTCTGTTAGCAATTTTATTTATATGTTCAATATCTATTGTACAGGGTTCTAATGAACATGAACGTGAAATAATGATCGTTGTTACTATTCCTCAACTCATAAATGTTGTTCAAGAAATTGGAGGTTCTAGAGTAAATGTTGAAGTTCTTGTTCCTCCAGGTATTGATCCGCATACATACGAGCTTGGAGGTAGAGAGTTAAAGTTATTGGAGAGATGCAGAGTAATAGTTATGACAGGGCCTAAACATCTGTACCTCGAAGATAGAATTAAAGATTTATTAAAGGAAGGGGTCATTAATGCTGAAGTTATTGATTATGAAGACTATATAGCTGAAGGGCTCGAGCTAAAGTATATTCCAGGATTTAATAGACTTAATCCCCATGGATATTTTCTAAGTTATAAAGGAGTAGTGGCAATTGCAAAATCTTTAGTAAAGGTTCTAGAGAATATAGACCCAGACAATAAGGTGTATTATGAATCTCGTTTATCTGAATTCTTAAATAAACTAAATACATACTTTGGCTATGCTAAGGAGATGTTGAATAGAGTAACTAAGAAAGATGGAAAAATAGTAGCAGCATCGTTTTCACCTGTACCTCAATATTTATTGGAAGACCTAGGTATAGAGCTTAGATATGTACTTGTACTAGATCCTCACCAAGAGCTAGATCCTCGAAGTATTGAGGAGTTAATAAATATGGTTACTAATAATGAAATAGATATATTCATCCTTACAGATTTCGACATTGTTCATGAAGGTTCTAAACTCATTAAAGTACTCTCAGATATGAATATACCCTATGTCATAATACCTACCCTCACAATTAATGATACCTCTGTATTAGCTATATCAACAGCATCTGGAATTACTGCAATTCTTAGTTCTACTCAGCCTAGAGCTAATCAAGGTTCTAAATCTACTAATTCCTTCAATTTGTTCTGGGTTCTTCTTGTGATGGTTGTTGCGGAATTCATAATAATTATCATGCTTGTTTTAAGAATTCATTCATTAAGATCTGAGGTAGGGTGATGATTATGAGCTTTATTGAATTAACTAATGTAACTATCAAATATGGTTCCATAGTAGCTCTTGAAAATATAAGCTTCAAACTTGAGCATCCATTCTTTGCAATTATTATGGGTCCTAATGGAGCTGGGAAAACGACATTACTTAGAGCTTTAATAGGACTTGTAAAACCTTCTAGGGGAGAGATAAGTGTCTTCAACTTAGATCCTGTAAAAGATCCATATAAAGTTAGGTCAATAGTTGGTTATGTTCCTCAAATGATAACTGTAGATACATCAGTTCCTCTTAGAGTTAGAGATGTAGTATTGATGGGGATTATATCTAAGATGAAACCCCCTAGAGTATTTAAAACTCCAAGGATCAATTATGAAATTGAAAGAGCTTTAAAAGTCGTCGGCCTAGGAGAACTTCATGACGAGCTCTTCTCAATCCTTAGCGGTGGTCAAAAGCAGAGAGTAATGATTGCTAGAGCTATAGTTACCAAGCCAAAACTACTTCTGCTAGATGAACCATTTTCAATGCTGGATGCCGAAGCCAAATGTGAATTAGCAGAGTTGATATATAGACTATACAGAGAAATGAATATAAGTATTTTAATGGCAGCTCACGAAATAAGTCCTTGCTTACCTTACGAACCCCTCATACTAATACTAAATAAGAAACTATATGGTATTGGAAAAGCACATGATGTTTTGGTAAGGGAAGTTCTTGCTAAAGCATATGCAGGTTATATGGAAATCGGCAAGATAGCTATTTTAGGTGAAGATCATGGTTAGTGTATTTTTCTTAAGAATGATTATTTCAACACTCCTTAGCTCAGGAATTGCATCGATTGTTAGTCCATTAGCCTCTCTCTCACGCTCTATAATGGCAGCATTACAAATGCTCCATGCAGTTATTGCAGGTGGTTTTTTGGGAGTTTTACTTCATTATTTAGGAGCTCCTCTACCCCCTGTAATGATAACACTTGCATTTACATTATTCTCCTCGTTATTAGTAGCTGAATTAGTAGAGAGAGGCTTTACACAAGATAGTGCTGCAGCTATTTCAGCATTTATATCAAGCGCTACTGCATCGATAAGTGGCTATATGGCAGCTAAAGTCTCTGCAACAGCTCTTAGTGAAGCATGGAGTTTTTTAGTAGGATCAGCTGTTTTAGTAAGAATTGAGGATTTATTCATACTTAGCTCTGTGCTCCTCATAGCTGTAGTTCTTGTAGCATTATTTTATAAGGAATTGATATTCATATCATTCGATGAAGAAGGAGCTAGAGCTATGGGATTTCATGTTAGGTACTATAGATACTTACTATATGCTTTACTTTCCTTGGTTGCAGTCTCATTATCTATTAGTCTTGGGGCTATAGTCGCTCACATATTACTAGCTGCACCTGGATCAATATCTACGAGAATTGCATCAAGTATTAAACAAATATTCTCAATATCGCTATCTATAGCACTTATAGGGGGCATTATAGGAGCCATAATAGCTTACCACTTAGCTCTACCACCAGGTGCTGCTGTAGGTATAGTTATAACTGTGTGTTATGGAGTATTTATCTATGCAGTACGAGGTAGGAGGTGATGGTCTTGGTCAACTTGTCTAGAAGAGATATTGAGTATTTATTCACTATCTATGAAATTGAACTTAATTTTGGTCTTACAAAAACTCTACAGCTAGCTAAGAGAATGAATGTATCGCCTAGCACTGCTTCAGCGGCTTTGAAAAGATTAAGTAATCTTGGCTTAGTAAGACTTAGCTATAGAAGAGGTGCTAAACTAACTAGGGAAGGTCTTGAAATAGTGTTAGATATGTTATGGAGACATGGAGTTCTAGAGCAGGCATTCATAAGGATGGGCTTAAATATTAACGAAGCATGCGAAGTGGCCTATAGAATTCAACACCTTTTACCTAAAGAAGCCCTATACAAGATATGTGAAGCTCTAGGACATCCCTATAAATGTCCCCATGGATATGAAATACCACATCCAGGCAAATTGTCTAGGAAAAAGTACGAAATTTGTAAACCTAGAACTAGTTTTTAGATTTAAACACTGTTTTATATAGCGTTATTACTTAGTTCTTGAGAGCATCCAGATTTAAACACCTAGTTCTATAATCTCAAAGGTTTGGGAAAATATGGGATTAGTGATTATCTGCGGAGGGTTCTTTGGTGATGAGGGGAAGGGGAAGATAGCAGGGTATCTTGCTCTAAGAGATAAACCAGAGATTGCTGTAAGAACTGGAAGTGTCAATGCCGGTCATACAGCGGTTTACAACAATAAGAGGTTCAAGTTTCGTCTTCTTCCAGTTGCAGCTCTTAATAATTATTCAAGACTTCTCTTACCAGCAGGGTGTTTGATAAGACTAGATGTATTGTTTAAGGAGTTAGAACTTACAAATTCTAAAGATAGGTTAGGTATAGATAGACAAGCTGGTGTCATTGAGAGCAGGCATGTAGAGATGGAAAAGCGCGATGCCATAATGAAAGGCATAGGATCAACTATGCAAGGTGTTGGAGCTGCAATGGCCGATAGAGTTATGAGAAGATTGAGAATAGCCAGAGATGTATCTGAACTAAAGCCATTCATAACAGATGTAGCTATTGAAGTAAATGAAGCTCTCAATAAAGGGTTGAATGTAATGATTGAAGGTACTCAAGGACTTTTCCTAAGCCTCTACCACGGTACATATCCATTCGTTACAAGCAGAGACACATCTGCATCAGCAATTCTTAGTGAAGTAGGTATAGGGCCTAAGAAAGTTGATGAGATAATCCTAGTTCTAAAATCCTACGTAACCAGAGTAGGTTCAGGTCCATTACCTGATGAACTATCTGAAGAAGAAGCTAATAGACGGGGTCTTGTAGAAATAGCGACTGTAACAGGAAGAAGGAGAAGAATTGCTTTATTCAACATAGAACTCGCTAAAAGAGCTGTGATAATAAATTCAGCAACGCAAGTAGCTATAACAAAACTAGATATCTTATTCAGAGAAGCTGCTGGAAAGAAGCACTGGAGTGATCTTCCTTTAGAAGCCAGGAAATGGATTGAAGATTTAGAGGATGAATTAGGAGTCCCAATAACATTGATAGGTACTGGAGAGGATGTTTATGACACCATAGATTTAAGACACGATAAATTAGGCCCATAAACACTATTTAACAATTCAAAGAATATTACTTATGCGAATTACTAAGAATGAACTATTTTGTCAGGATCTTCTTGACAATTACATAACCTTCATGTTCGAATCCATAGGTCTAAGTACTATCAATTCTATATAATTCCTTGGTGAGAGGTTGAAGGGTGTTACTAACAAGGTATCCGTAGGCATAGCCTTATCAGTAGCTCTATTAGTAGTAATGAGCTCTATCATCGCTGGTGCATGCTTTGATCCAACTGATAGAGGATCTATAGAGGTCGTTCTAAATAAGCCTGGTATAGAGTATAACGTATCAATACTAAATGATTTAAGGGATGTGGTGAAGCTTGAAGGTAGATATGGTATAGCATATGCATATAGAAGTCATTACAATACTAGTATATTGGTTATAATATCTCTACAACCACTTACTCTAAGGAGAGATGCTGATAAATATCTAGCTATTAGAGTAGAATCACCAGTGAAGGAAGAGAAAGTATGTGAAGAGACA
>QMXA01000122.1 GCA_003661905.1 Thermoprotei archaeon
ATAACTATTCATGTAGAGAGTACATCAATTACTCTACATAGCTGTATTGATGTATCGGAAATAATCAGCCAAGGCTGATCTCATCACATTTCAGAGCCGCCTGAGATCATCATCCAAGCTATATTGCGTGATATTAAGTTTTAAACTTCACTAAAATGTATAATAGTTGTGATGAGAGCGCTGGAATCTGACATGTGATGATCTTTCAGCGGTCTGAAATACTTAGCTTTGGTAGAGGTCTTAGTGTAGGTGGTGGCTCTCTTTTGTGAAAACTATTAATATGCATCTCAATGATTCTATTAATTACATCGATACTAAATCCTAAATGTTTAGCAATGTCATGAGGATTCATATTTTTATCAAATAAGTAATAGAGTATGAGATCTAATTTATCATAGTCTAGTGGTATTTCATCTATTGCTTTGTGACCAGGATATAGCTGGGGACTACTAGGCTTAAGTGCTATATGTCTTGGTATACCTAGAGCTAGTGCTAACTGTCTCACTTGAGTTTTATATAGATGACCTATGGGTAAGAAGTCAACACCTCCATCACCATATTTAGTGAAGTATCCAATAAGTAACTCACTCTTATCTCCTGTACCCATAACGAGGTAATTTAGTGAATTTGCATAGAAATATAGAATAGTCATTCTTATCCTAGCTCTTAAATTTGCAAAAGGTATCTTCAGATCTGGACTCTCAACTACGCCAAGACTCTCCTTATAAGAATTTTCTATATTATCTATCTGTACTAATTTATACTTAACACCAAAACTTTTTGCAAGTTCAACTGCATCTTCAATATCCCTCTTAGGCGTGAATCTAAGTGGCATAATTAAGCCAAAAACTCTATCCTTTCCCAGAGCTCTAATAGCAAGAGCTAGTACTGTGCTGCTATCAACGCCACCACTTAATCCAACAACTACTCCAGATGCTCTCGCTCTATTAACATAGCTCTTAATGAAATTAGTAATCTCTGTAATAACCTCTTCAGGGTTTTTTAGTCTTAACTCTTCTGGTACGTACAAGAGATAACCCGTGTTACTAGGATTTGGTATCGTGCTTTAAACTCTTAAGTACATCAATAACTATGGGAAGTAAATCCTCTATAGTAGCTACAAACCCATAATCACAATTACTAAATATGGGTGCATTTTCATCATTATTAATAGCTATTATAGTCTTAGAACTCCTGATTCCTACAAGATGTTGCTGTTGACCAGAGATACCTAGTGCAATATAGACTCTAGGTGCAATTTTCATTCCTGATAACCCTACCCACTCTCTACATATACCCATCTCTACTGCAAGGGGTCTTGAACAAACTATACGTGCATTGAGCATTTCACTCAATTCCTTTACGAGTTCAAGACTTTCTTTAGAAACTCCTCTGCCAATTCCTATAATTACATCCTTAGTGAATTCCCCTAACGCTCTCTTCTCATATCTTCTTATTCTTATTGAACTCTCTAAAGTGGGTATTAATTCTATAGCTCTGCATTCACTATCCGTACTATGTTTCTCAAATATGCCTCCTTGAATAATTAAGACAGCTGGGATAGTGATTCTGTAGATCACATTTAGCTTCATTAGCGCTGTACTGCATTCAACAATTAACTCAGTCTCATTAATTCTCTCAATTCTAATAACATTTGATAATATGGGAATCTCTAGTTTCTCAGCTATTACTGCTGCTAAGTATTTTGAGTATTGAAATGAATCGGCAAGTACTAAGTTTATTCCAATATCACTAATGATATTAGCTAGGTACTTGCCCAGGAACGTTATGTCGGGCAATATCTTGAATTTATAGAGTGTTTTGAGAGGTAAATTAATGCACTCAGTGGTTTCGCCATTTAATGATACTGCATAGAGTTCTAAGTCTTTGTTAGTATCTTTATTAGTAATTGTATATGTTGCTGTAACAAGTTCTGGAATAGAGTTGCAGAAGCCTAGGAGAAGAACCTTCACTATGCATTCACCACATGCAATTCCTTCAAAACATTGATTAGTTCAGTAGCCATTTCATTTGGGGATGCATGTACTTTAATGAGCTGTTTCCTAGCTTCAGACACTACTTTGAAATCAATTATTTCTATATCTCTAGTTAAGCACTTCCTAGAGAAATCAATTATATCAATGGGTTTCTTATAAGCTCTTTTCAAATCTATTAATGTAGGTAATCTAGGTGTAGCTATTTCCTTAGCAACTGATGCAACTACTGGTAATTCTACTTCAATGCTCATTACTACATTATCTAATTTAAGATCAGCAATTACCTTATTTGATGAAATCTTCATATCTTTAACTAAACCTATGAAGGGTATATTGAGTTTAGAAGCTATCAGAACCGGAACTACTTGACTAAAGATATCAGAACTACCTTCACCACATAAGATTAGGTCGTAAGGTCCTGATCTCTTTATGGCTTCCAAAAGTGCTTCAGCAGTTATTCTATGATCCCCTATACATAGATCACTCCCCTTAACCATAATCGCTTTATCAGCTCCAAGAGCTAAAGTTTCACGAAGTAATTTAGCGACTTCCCTAATTCTCCTAGTTTCACTACAAAACCATGTTAAAGCACTTATTACAATAACTTCACCACCTAATTGATTCTTAAGCTTTAGTGCTAATTCAAGCGCTGATTTATCTACATCATTAATCTTTAAATTAGCTCTTGGCAGTACATCTCGACTAATGATGTCGGTTCTTGAAATATCAAGTATGGGTTTAACTAATACTGTAATTCTCATATGGTGATACCCGTAGTGATTTATACGATAGAACAAGAATGAAATATTTTCAATATTTCCTTTTAGCGAATATTATATCAGGGACTTCATGTATTTTCTCCCACATTTCTTGAGCAAGTTTTCCTTCATACATAAATACATGTATAAGCTCCTTAGCTCTTTCTCTCTGCTCTCTATGTCTCTCCATGAATTTAAGTACTTTATCTATGAGTATCTGTTTCATTTCACCTGAGAGTAATTTGCCACTTCTATAATCCTCTTCTATCATTTTGAGCTTATTATCATCATGCTCAAAGAACATTTTTAACCATTGAAATGGAACATCTATATCCGGATTACCTCCAAGCTTGCGATGTAGCTCAATAGTTGGTTGTCCTCCTGAAAATGCTTTCCATATCTTACGCTTTATATTTCTATCATCATCATTTAGAAATATTGCAGAATCCGGCTGTGATGAACTCATCTTACCACCAGGGCCTGTTAGTGGAGGTAGGAATTTGCTATGAATAACTGCAGTTTTGAAAAACCCTAGACCCTCTGCAATATCACGTTGAAGCCTCCAATAAGGATCTTGATCTATTGCACAAGGTATTAGACATCTTCGCTTTTCAAAGAATGTTGGAGCAATTTGTAATGCTGGAAAGAAAATAATTCCTATATTGCTCTCACCAGAAAATCCAAAAGCCGATTTCACTTCATTAAAGCTGAGTTTCTTAGCTATCTTAACTAATAATGGATACATATTTCCAATGTACTCACTATCAAGAAATATAAATGTCTTATCGGGATTGAAACCCAGAGCTATTATATCGAGTATATTTTCATAAGCCCACTTCTTAGCTTCATTAAGATCTCGAACTTTATCAACTAAGAACTTTTCATCATCAGTTATCTCTATATATACATTAGTATCGAATTTCTCCTGAAACCATTGAGTTAAGACGAATGGGATTAAGTGACCTATATGCATAGGGCCACTAGGTCCTATACCTGTATAAAGGAAGAACCCTTTGTTCTCTCTATAATCTTGTATTATGAGATCTAAATCTCTATGAGTATAAAAGATATTGCGTCTAATTAGCATATGGAGATCTCCTCCAGCAAGTCTCTTTATTTCCTCCTTCAATTCCTTTGTTATTAATTTAGTACCGAATATTTTCATTAGTTTCTCATAATCTACTTTTCCCTTCACTTCCCAAGGTGTAACTTCAAACTCCTTACTTGCCACTTTATTCACCACAGACTCTTCTAGCACTTCTCAGACCTAGAATTACGCTGAGGTTAATTAACGTTTAGAAAAGTCTGTATAGTTTAAATCTGCTCAGAATTATCTATATTGTGAAGCCCGTACAACTGGGCCGAAGAGCCCTGGATGAATGCGGGACCCCCAAGCGGCGCTTTTCTATAAAGCACATTTAATCAGAGCTGTATTAGCTTTAGAATTGAGTTTACTTAATAGTAATTCCTCCAATAATGTTGCTTCACTCTTAGTTGGATAAGGTATAAAGTTTATAGAGCCATTTTCGTTTTCAATGGGAATGTAATGCTTAATTACATCAAAGAGTATGGAACCAAAATTCTTGTGTATTTCTAGTATTTCTTTCCAGCTGTTTTTAGGAGATAAGCATAGTATGTGTATTTCGTCATATATTCTAGAACCAACACATTCAATATCTTTACTTAATTGAAGGGCATTTAAGATATCAGAAGGGCTTGGTATGGGAAGAGGTACTGGGTGTGTATGTAGAGTCATCCTGTCGCCATATTCTTTACAGAATTGTAGAGCATTGAATACTAAGTGTCCAGGGATCTCTGAGGATGATGATCCAATATGTATTAAAGACTTGCCGCAAATAACATATGCATCTTCTACTAAGTACTTACATCCAAGAGGTTTAAGATCTATAATATCTTCATCACCTTCCATGAGTCTTACAATCTCTTTCAAGCTCATTAAGTACTCTTCAGCTA
>QMXA01000123.1 GCA_003661905.1 Thermoprotei archaeon
ATGTTCTGCCTAGTGGTTCCAAATACTTGCGCTATTTCCTTGAGGGAAAAGCCTTTCAATCTTAACTTTAGAACCTTGAGCTGGAGTTCTGTTAATAAGCCATAATATCTCTTCTTCACGAAAGCCACCTCAAGCTACTAATTATTACTTAGAGCAAACATATATATTTACTTAATTATCTTTATGGTTTAAGAATACAGCGATTAACTATAGTTGGGAGAAGAGATGTTTGCAAAATACTTGCTAATGGCATTTGCCTTAGCAATTATTCCTTTATTAATAGTTATGTTAAGCTGCTTTCCACCTCATCTTCATGAAAGCCGCAACATAGCTATGGCTATTGAATTCAATGATCATTCAGCAGCAGCCTGGATAGCATTATCTAAGGACTGGTTTAAAGATGTAGGGATTAATGTAAGTAAGTTAATTACGTTTAGGACAGGACTTGAATTAGCAGCTGCTATGGCAAGAGGGGACATACCAATAGCTTGGGCATGTTTGGGGCCCATTATAGTATTGAAGTCTAAAGGGGTTCCCATAAAAGTACTCTCAATGGCTCATCTCCATGGTTATGCAATTGTTGCTAGACCTCATATTCGTATGGCCAAAGATTTGAATGGAAAGGTGGTAGCAACTCCTGGGCCAGGAAGTCCTTGTTGGCTACTTCTAAAGATTGTCGAAGAGCAATATAATCTATCACTAAACATAAAGAAGATTCCTCCTTATGAAGCACTAAACATGTTACTTTCAAGACAAGTTGATGCAGCTGCAATACCTGAGCATTATGTCTCACTTGCTGAATCACAAGGAATGAAAGTACTCATTAGGAGTCAAAATATATGGCCTAAAATGCCTGGAAGTGTTATTGCCGTTAGAGAGGAATTTCTAAGGAGCCATCCTGATATTGTTAAAAACATTATTAAAATAACTTTGAAGTCCATTAACTATATTAATTCAGAATTCAATGAATCTGTAAGCATTGTTGCCTCAAAACTAGGTATTCCTAGAGATGTTATGTACAAATCTATGAAGAACCTTAATTATACCTGGTCGATAGATATAGAAGAAGTTCAAAGATACATTGATCTTCTAGCTAAGTATGGAGCTATAGATAAGTCGTTTTCAGCAAATGAAATTCTAGATTTAACACTACTCAATGAAATTCTGGAGATGAAAGAAGATGAGTAGAAGAGGATTCAACGCTATATTAATCATGTTTACATTCACATCCATTCTGATAATATGGGAACTAATAGCAATTACAGGAGTTGTTCCTACGTACCTCTTTCCACCACCTTCTAAAATCGCTCTAACATTTCTACATATGTTGATTTCTGGAATATTGATGAAGGAATATCTGAGAACTTTCATAAGAGTCCTCACAGGTTTCTTCATAGGATCTTTAGTGGGTCTCTTAGTAGGTCTCGGAATTTCATGTACTAGACTATTGAAAAGTATTACTTATCCCTTAATAGCTATAGCAGCCACTATTCCTACAGTAGCATTGGTTCCTTTACTAATCATATGGGTAGGAGTTAATGAAATACTCCCAATAGTTGCAGTCATCATATGTTCATCAATACCAATAATATATAGTATAGTAAGTAGCTCTAAATTCATAGATCCTGAAGTCATTAATGTTGCAAAGTCTCTTGGAGCGAATAGTAGATATATAGTATTTAATATCTTACTTCCTTATTCAATTCCATCCATATTATCAGCTCTTAAAATAGAAATAGCTATGGCCTGGAAAACATGCTTTGTTAGTGAAATGTTAGCAATGTCATCAGGTCTGGGCTACTTTATGATAATAGCTCAAAGCACTCTAAGAGTTGATGTGATGTTAGTGGTTGTTGGTATTTTAGCCATTTCCTGTTATGTATCGCAATTGATATTTGAATTTCTTGAAACGTATATAGCTAAGAAATGGGGGTTGAGATAAATGACTAAAGTTGAGTTGAGGAATGTAAATAACCATATACTCAGAAACGTAAATCTAGTAATAAATGATGGAGAGTTTATGGTGATATTAGGTCCTAATGGAGCTGGAAAAACAACATTACTAAAAGTTATTGCTGGCTTCCAAAAATATGATGGTCACGTACTATTTGATGATGAATTTATAGATGATTTGCCACCTCATAAAAGATGTATTGGTTATGTACCGCAATCACTAGCACTTTTCATACACATGACTGTTGAGGAAAATGTTGCTTTTGGATTGAAAACCCAAAAACTACCTAGAGATGTTGTGAAAAGAAGGGTTGAGAATGTTTTGGAATTACTAGATTTAAAACATCTAAGAAATAGATATCCCAAGACTCTAAGTGCTGGTGAACAACAAAAAGTAGCGTTAGCGAGAGCTCTAGTTATAAATCCGAAAGTGCTCTTAATGGATGAACCATTTAGTTATCTTCAAAGTGATGTAAGGTCGCAATTACGACTAGAATTGAAGAGACTTCAAAGGGCATTAAAGATAACAACCATATTTGTCACTCATGATCTAGATGAAGCGGAGGAACTAGCAGATAGAGCTACTTTCCTAAATAATGGAAGAATTGTAGCAACTGGAAAATTCAACGAAATAATGTACAGAGCTTCACATGTTTTAAAAGAACTTAACATACTCAGATGCCTAGTTAAAAATGCAGATAGTTCAGGAATTGCACATGTTAAATGCCATGGTATAGAACTATCAATACTTCATGAGAATCCCTTAGATGTGGGTGATGAAGTCACTCTAATGATTCCACCAAATAAAGTGGTAATTTTACACACTAAGTCCTTAACTAAAATAAATACATATATAGGAATCATTAATGATGTTCATAACTCTAGAATCACTATTAGTATTGGGGACTTAAGAATTATAGCTTACAATAATCAAGGATTCAACCTCAAACCCGGAGATGAGATTTATGTTCAATTCCCATTAAAACATCTAAAGGTGTTATCATAGTGCATAGACTAGATCGCATAATTCTAGAAGAATTCCGCAGAAAATTAAGAGTTAAAGCTCTTCAAAACACTGAAGTACTTTGTAAGGTTATCAAAGGCCCTGAACTTGGAATTACGTCAAAGGAGTATGCATTAGGTAGAGGTCCCGAGGTCATTATAGAGTGTAAAGTCGGTAATGTTCTAGGACATGCATTTACAGATGTTTCAATAGAATTTAGAGGGTATTTATATGAATTATTAAGCATTGATATGGATGATGTTGGGCAAAGGGCAATTTTCTTTGCAACGTTAAATGCTCTACTCACACTTCTAGGAGAATTGAATGGAGGTACACATTGTAAAGGCCATGAGGCTAAGAAATGTGGGTGGGAACTTGCTAAGTACTTACTTCAAAGATTCTCACCCAGAACACCCATACTTCACATAGGGTATCAACCAAGTCATGTAGAAGCACTTGCCAAAACATTCAATACTGTCTATGTTACGGATCTCAATCCCCAATTAATAGGACGGACCAAGTATGGTATTGAGATTCTTAATGCTGATATGAATATAGAGTTAATAAATAAATCAGATGTAGTATTAATAACCTCTAGTTCATTAATAAATAAGACATTCTATGATCTTGTAGAAGCATCCATGAAGAAAAAGAAATTCACAGTAGCATATGGAGTATCAGGCAAGGGAGGAATTAAGATATTAAAAGATAAAGGAGTTATAACATGTGAGTATTTCTGTCCATATACAAAAATCAATATGGTAGTGGGAAAATGTCATTAAATGAAGAGCTCTTTTCCAAGATTGTTGAGGAGCTAAATAGAGGTAGGACTATTGCGCTATGCACAATTGTTGAGAAAAAAGGCTCAGGACCTAGAGATGTAGGAACTAAAATGATTGTATTGAGTAGTGGAGAAGCTCACGGAACTATTGGTGGTGGTAGTTTTGAGAGGTTAGTTATTGAAGAAGCTCTTAAAGCTATTAATGAGGGCAAATCTAAGCTCATTAGATACGTATTGAGAAGAACAAACATACCACCAGGAGTTAAGTCAACTGGTTTAGAGTGTGGTGGTGAAATCTCAGTATTTATAGATGTAATAAGTCCAGCACCAAAATTAATTATTGTAGGTGCAGGTCATATAGGCAAGCCATTAGCGGATTTAGCCCACATGTTAGGGTTCAGAGTAGTTATAATAGATTCTAATAAGGAGTTAGCATCTAGAGGAAGATTTCCTTATGCTGAAAAGATAATAGTGGATAAAATAGACAATGCACTTGAGAAGTCAGGTGTAACATTACAAGACTTAGTAGCCATAGTTTATGGATCTGTAGAAGAGGATTACATAGCCCTCAAAAAAGCTCTTGAACTAAAGCCTAGATACATAGGACTACTAGGCAGCAAATACAAAATTGAGAAATTCAAAGAGAAGTTAATAAAAGAGGGTATTAATTTATCTGAGTTCAGAGGAATAGTCTATGCACCAATAGGTCTAAATATAGGTGCTGAAACACCTGAGGAAATAGCCCTCAGCATTATGGCAGAAATTATAGGTATTCTAAGAGGCATTCGAAACTTACCTCATAATACTATAATATAGATCATCATTACTATGCATTTAATTGCTATGCTCCCTAAGCACTGTAATTAAGGGGTCAAGCCAGTTTACGTAGGAGGTAGCTAGTGCTAATACCTCCTCATGGTCTTTGACACGCACTTTCATGGGTGGAAGAATTAGTGCTAAGTCACTTTTAAGAATTGGAGA
>QMXA01000124.1 GCA_003661905.1 Thermoprotei archaeon
CTATGTTCATAGTCTTCTATAGTCTTGAGAAGTCTTCGAGCCTCCTCTATTTTCTTTGGTCTTTCTTCAGGAGGAGTTCTAGGGATTTGAGAACTTATTACGTTATGCATATGTCTCAATTCATTAACCTTAGTGAGTAAAGCTCTCCATTCTTTATCTATTTTAATAGCTTTATCAACGAGCGCAGGATCCATAAATCTCTTCTTCAAGCTATCGCTAAGTACTTCAGGATTCTTCCTTAACAATTCTAAAATACTCCACATAGTCGTTAACACCTCTAAGAAGCACACATTTCAGAGGCTCAAAAACTTGGTGGTCCCCTCATCATGAATCAGCCCGGTAGGATCTTTCATCGCCAATTAATTATTAATAACAGAGGAGATTAAAATCTCCACTAACAATAGGAATATCGGTGAAGTACATGTCTAGTAATGAGGAATTAAGAAAAAAGGTAATCGAGGTATTGAAAGATATTTATGACCCTGAAATTCCTATAAATATCTATGATCTAGGACTAGTCTATAGAGTTGAAGTAAGAAATGGTAGTGTAGAACTAGATATAACTCTAACATCCATGGGATGTCCATTAGCTCTAGTACTTCCCAGACACATTGAAGAGAATGTAAAGTCAAAAATACCCGAGGTGAAGGAGGTAAAGGTAAACTTAGTATTTAATCCACCTTGGACACCTCTTAAAATGACTGAGGAAGGACGTAAGAGATTTAAGGAACTCTATGGATATGACATAGTTGAAGAATGGACTAAGAGCTATGGTAGGAAATAAGATAATGATAAGATTTTAAGGTATGGCTTCATTAAAGAATGCTATTCTAGGCTCCTTCAAATTCTTAGCCATTACAGCTCTAGCCATACCTTCAGTATTAAATGCGACTGATGCATTGCCATATATATCTAGAGCTATAACACCTACATTATCAATTCCTTTGACTTTAGTTATGTTCTCTACGACCCTTTTAGTAGCTTCAACAACGCTGAGTCCTTGATATATAAAGTCTATTACACGTTTACAGACCATCATTAACATTATGATTTCACCAATTCCTGAAGCGGATGCAGCACCAGCTTTATTATCAGCATAGAATCCAGCACCAACTATTGAAGAATCTCCAATCCTACCTGGCATTTTAAACCATATCCCACCAGTACTTGCAGATGCGGCAACATTCCCTGAAGAATCTATTGCAATAGCACCGACTGTATCATAGAGATTCAGCATTTTCATTATCCTATGAAGATTTCTCCACTTAGTTGGATTTTTACCGCTATGAATACTTCGTAGTAGTTCATGATATTTCTGAACTATTCTAGGAGGTACTCCTTCACGTACTGGCAAGTTTAGTGAATGCGCAAATATCTCAGCTCCATCACCAACTAAGAGGACGTGGTCTGTAAGCTCCAAAACTTTCCTAGCTAGCACTATAGGGTTTCTAACTCTTTTCACAGCACCTACTCCAGCAGCTCTTAGGGTCTTGCCATCCATTATACCTGCATCCATTTCTACTTCTCCAAGCATATTAAGAGCACTGCCAATACCAGCATTAAAAATCCCTGAATCTTCAAGAATTTTAACTGCTATAGTAACTGCCTCAATAGCTGAACCTGTTTGTAAAGCACTAAATCCCTCAATAACTGAATCTTTCAAGATCCTTGCAGCTTCTTTGATAATTTCAGAGCCTTTAGTTCTCCAAGCTCCTGCCCCTCCATGAACTATAATTATGGGTTTATCGTATCTACCCATTATCTCACCTTACTTAGTCTCTTGACTATAGTCTCTATTCTTTGCTTAATACATTGATCCAAACATTTATAGTAGCATTCATTACTTACCTCACCTCTTCTATCAATACAATTAGCTTTGCAATCTAAGTTACATTGCTTAGTATTGGGTTCTAGGACAAAGTATTGTTTACTTATTGGTATGAGTTGCATTAAATGTGCTACACCATAGTCTATTAATACCTTCCTTATAGCTGAGAGATGAGAATATGTTCCTATGTAAAATCCACATATTCTAATAGCTTGAGCTATGGCCTTGGCTAGTTCATCATTATTCATGTTCAATCCCATGCTATTTGATATTCATTCTTCTCACAGGTATTTTCAAATGCTTTATTATCTTATCAACTATCCATGAATATTTAGAATCTCCTACACTCTTCCTAACTTTGAATTTTTGATACTTAACTCTTAGAAGTAATCTACCATCACTTGAAAATACTTCTATACATCCCTTAACTCTATTCCTTAAACACTTAATCATTATTAATTGAACAGCGTATGCATCAGGAGGAATATTTACGTATACTTCATGTGCTTCTCCTTGAGCATATAGGGGTTTAATTGGAATAGACCTACCTCTAGGTCTCTCAATTTCGCATGTTTCTTTAACTATGAAACCCATTCTCCTAATTGCATGTCTCTTTGATTTGCTCTTGGATAGTTCTTCAATAAGTTTAACCACCATTTTTAATTCACCTAATTAAAATAATATTGCCTCGTTCTTCAATATGTCCTTTAGATACTTCAGCTATTATTATTGTTGGCGAAATTCTGGATATTCTAATCCAACCACTAATTTCAATAATTTTGCACTTAACAATTTTTTCTATAATTTTCCTACCATCACTATTATATATCGATACATGAACTTTCTTAATATCACCTTCCTCAGTAATGCTTATGAAAGCATGCATCATAAACACTCCTATCACTTATTTAGCAGTGCAGTATTTTAGCTCTGATTAGGTGCTAGGAAAGTTGATGAAAGTAAAGCTAGTAGCATTTGATTTAGATGGAGTATTAGTTACTATAAAGAGCTCTTGGTGGTATTTGCATGAGTATTTAGGATCATCAACAATTGTTAAGAGAAGTCGTGGAGCTAGGCTATACCTTGAAGGAAAAATCAGTTATCAAGAATGGATTGATATAGATGTACAAGCAATGATTAGTGCAAAACCCAACGTAACTTATAGAGATATAATGGAAGCATTTGAGGGAATAGAAATAGAGCCATCAGCTAAATTAGTTACATCAGTTCTTAAGAGAGCCGGGTTTGAGTTAGCAATTGTAAGTGCAGGTATAAAACAACTTGCTGAGAATATAGCTAGTAAATTAGGAATAGATATAGTTAAAGCTAATCCGCTTCAGTTCTCTCATGATGGGAAATTAACAGGAGGTCTAGCAGTTGTTGAGCCACTAGCTAAGGACAAAATACTAAGAGAAATAGCTAATGAACTGCGAATTTCGCTATCTGAAACAGCATATATTGGTGATAGTGAATGGGATCTTACAGCATTGGGAATTGTAGGTGTGCCTATAATATTGGGATGTTCTAAATGTGTAGAGTATCTAAATCGAGCAATTCTAATCAATTGTTTATGGGAGATAATTCCTTTACTACTCAAATATGCTATTAAGTAAAAGCTAATAGGTTTTTACTCTATACATTTATGGGTGTCTTAATGAGCATAGCTCCCAACGTGAAGTTTGATGTTATTAGAATAGAAGTTCCTAAAGGACTTAATGTAATAGTTGGTCAAACACACTTCATAAAGAGTGTTGAGGATATATATGAGGCACTAATAACAAGTGCTCCCACTATAAAGTTTGGACTAGCCTTCTGTGAAGCGAGTGGTAAGAGATTAATAAGATATGATGGGAATGATGATGAATTAATAAAATATGCTATAGAAGCAGCTAAGAAAATAGCTGCAGGTCACACATTTGTCATATATATCAAAGATGCATGGCCAATAAATGTCTTAAACGCTCTAAAATCAGTTCAGGAAGTTATAGGTATCTATGCTGCTACGGCTAATCCCTTACAACTAGTGATTGCAGAAACTGATCAAGGCAGAGGAATAGTAGCAGTTATAGATGGTTTCACACCTCTAGGTGTTGAAGGTGATGAGGATATGAAAGAAAGAAAAGAATTCTTAAGAAAAATAGGATATAAGAGGTAATAACTACAAAATGAAGAAAGTAAATGCAGTAGCGAAGTTCTATACGAGAGATTTCATTACCATAGAAAATGAATATAGAATAGAAATACTCAAATTAATAGATAGAAAGGAGCTTAAGCTAGGTAGAGTTAGTGTAAGTAATATAGAGAAAGTACTAGAAAATAAAGCACGAGAACTTCTCCATAGATCAAGTGCAAATATAGATTTCGTAGAATTACAAGTGGCACTAGATTCAACAACAGCAGTAATTGGAATTAGTAAATATAGATCGGTTCCATCATCTATTAAATTCCTAACACCTAAACCAACAAAGCTCAAAAAATTAGGACTTGTAACTATTAGGAGTATAAGAATTAGAGAAAATGAAGTACTTGAACAACCTATATTTATTGATCCAGGACTCACACCTTCATGGGAGGCAAGCGACATTGTATGGATTGAGGACATAGATCTTGAAAATATCTACGTATACGAAGGCATAGTTGAAGTTCTAACCGAGGAGCAGGATAAAGCACTAATTATGATTACAGAGGATGGAGAAACACTAATAATACCTTCAATAACACGAGTTATAGCTAGACCTAGAAAACCTAGACGAAGAAGGCTAAGGAAGAGGAGGAAAAGGAGAAAGAAGAGAAAAAGAAGAAGAAAATCTTAGCTTCTAAGTAATAATGCCAATACTGCTTTTTGTGCATGTAATCTATTCTCTGCCTGATCCCAAACTA
>QMXA01000125.1 GCA_003661905.1 Thermoprotei archaeon
TACTTCAATGATTTTCCTAAATATACTTTCATTATACAATGTTATCATTTTATAATATTGGAACATGATAAATAAATCTGTTTGGTATAACTACATTGAATTGACGTGTGGAATTGCTATGTAACGAATGATCAGTAGAACAAGTCTTATAGCTTATAAGTTCAGTTGATTAGTGATGGAGAGCAAGCGAGAATGGTGTTTTCATGGATGAGTATGAATTATTACTAAACATATTGTTGCTAATAGTCCTTGCAAAATTACTTGGTGAATTATTTGATAGAATCTCTCTCCCAAGGGTTATGGGGGAATTAATTGCAGGGCTTATTCTTGGCCCCTCATTTTTGGGAATAATAGATCCCCATGGAGGAATAGAAATATTGGCAATAATCGGTGTAGTATTCTTCATGATGTCTGCAGGCTTAGAGATAGATTTAAACAGATTTGTTAGACACTTTAGAGAGGGCTTAGTAGTAGCTCTTAGTGGTGTTATAATTCCTTTATCTCTAGGGTTATTGATAGGTTATATACATGGATTGGACTCAATACAAGCCTTCGCTATAGGGACTTGTCTCTCTATAACAGCGATAGGTCTTAGTGTAAGGGTATTGATGGATTTAAGAATGCTGAGAAGTAGGCTTGGTTTAACAACAGTTAATGCTGCTGTTGTTGATGATGTCATAGGTCTTGTGTTGATGTCGCTTGCATTTTCACTAGCTATTGGCGAAAGATCATTCTCACATGCAATTATTCTTCTACTTCTAAGTAGTTTAACATTTATAGCAATAGCATTCCTTCTGGGAATTACAATAACTAGGAAAAGAAGATTAAGACTGAGGTTAGCGAAATACTTAGGTATGGGTATTAAGTCTAGTTCCCTTAGACTAGCTATAGCAATAGCTCTAGCTTTTCTACTAAGTTTTACAGCAAGACTAGCATCGCTCCATGAAATTGTTGGAGCATTCATAGCGGGAATGATATTAAGGAATATTCTCAGTGAAGAAGCTGAGAAAGAAATATATGACTTCACATTTGCGTTCTTTGCCCTTCTATTCTTTACATATGTTGGAATAAGCACTGATATTAGGAGCATTATGTTAATATCTGAAATAGCCATAAGCATAATACTCTTTGCGTTCATAGGAAAGCTATTAGGGGGTTTAATAGGAGCATTAATATCTCGTCTTTCACTACGTGAAGCTGTCATAGTAGGCATAGCTATGAATGGTAGAGGAGCTGTTGAACTAGCTATTGCCACAGCTTTTTACTCAATGAACATATTTACAACAGAGATATTCTCAGCGCTAGTACTCATGGCAACTATAACATCTATTGCAACGCCACTTCTCCTGAAAATAGCTGTTAAGATTCTTGTATTAGAAAGATAAATCGATTTTCATATAGCTATCATTAAATAGCATCAATGCTTATCTACGAGATTGGTTTAGGTGTGATTTAGGGTCTAGTTATTGGCTAAGAAAGGTATTGAAGTTAGAGAATTGGTAAAGAGATATAGTACTAAAATTAGGAAAGGATTTCTTAGATCAGAAACCAAAGTTATTGAAGCACTTAGAGGAATAAGCTTTGATGTTCACCACGGTGAAGTTGTTGGATTACTAGGTCCTAATGGTGCTGGAAAAACAACTACAATAAAGATCCTTGCAACTTTGCTTCTTCCTGATAGTGGTGATGCTTTTATAGAGGGATATAGTGTTGTTAAAGAGCCTCATAAAGTAAGAGAGTGTATAGGAGTTATGTTAACTGTTGAGAAAGGTTTCTATCCTATGTTAACTGGTAAGGAGAATTTAGAGTACTTTGGAAGACTCTATGGATTGAAAGGTAATTACCTAAAGAAAAGAGTTGAGGAAATACTAGACTTGGTTGGTTTAAAAGAACTTGGTGCTGCAGATAGAATATATGAGGAGTATTCTCTTGGTATGAGGGCTAGGCTTAGTTTAGCTCGTGCATTATTACCAAACCCACCAATACTACTACTAGACGAACCAACATTAGGCCTTGATCCACCAAGTGCTAGAAGAATTCGCGAACTTGTCAAGAATCTAGTGAGAAAAGATGGTAAAGCTGTACTATATACTACACATAACATGTTTGAAGCTGAAATAATATGTGATAGAATTTTACTAATAGACAAAGGAGTAATAATTGCTTCTGGAACTCCTGCAGAACTAAAGAAATTAGTTAGAGGTTTTAGGGCTATAGTGCTAAAGTTACGTGAAGAAGTAATTGCTAATAAGCTCATTAAGATTCTAAATACTTCAGGCTATGAAAAGATATCGAAAATTAAGGAAGGAGAATTAGTGAACGTAAAGATACTTGTTGAAGATCCGGAAAGAGAACTCACAACTATTCTTAAATTAGCAACAAGTCATGGTCTAGAAATTGATTATATAGCTATTCAGGAACCAAGTCTTGAAGATGTATTTATTGAACTTACAGGTGCTAAGGAATGAAGCCTAGTTTCATAGATTTAGTCGTAGCCGAATTTAAGAACTTCTTTATAGAATTTCTTCGAAGAAAGAGCTTAATAATAGCACTTGTTATGTATCCCTATTTATTAACTGCATTAATAATGTTCATAGGCACGATGTTTGGATCTCTTGAATATTTTAAGCAGAAAATACCTGCAGATCCTTTACTTTTCTTCCTGGCATCTAGTCTTACTTTGTTAATATCGCTAGTAATAATTGATGATATTGGTGCTCGATTTATTTGGGAAGAGAGAATGGGTACATTACCTTACTTAATGCTCATTCCAACCTCAACAGCTAAGCTCATACTAGCTTCACCAATACCTAGACTAGCATTAACTTCATGCTGGGTAATCGCTGTACTTGCACCAACAGCTATAGTTATTAAGGGTGTAGGAGCTGGTTTAGCAGTTGTATTGACGTGTTTAATAGCTACCTTAGGTGCTTTGTGCTTCGTAGGTCTAGCTCTCATAATTGGTGGGCTTTTAATACTTTCAAGAGGTGAATGGTCTATTTACTGGGTTATAAGACCACTTATACTCTTCATATCAGGGATCTTTTACCCTACAGCTCTAATGCCTATATGGCTCAGAATACTCTCAATGACATTACCACTGAGCTATGCCATAGAAGCATCTAGAATGTTAATAGCGTTTGAGAATCCTGAAATGAGGCTTATATTAATAAATGTAACATTAATGACCGCTCTAGCCATTCTCTACACACCACTAGGTCTTAAGACCTATGCATATCTTGAAGTTAGAACCAAGAAGTTGGGAGGTTTAAGGATTTGAAATTTCTATTCAGAATAGTAGCAACAATAAAGGCTAATATGAGAGTTGTTCTAAGATTAAAACTTAGATTATTCTCTTCAGCTCTTACAGCCTCTATTTGGGGAGCTTTGTTCATACTACCATTGACATTGTTCTTTCGAGGAGAGGACATCGCCATAGCACTTGCTTATGCATTAATAGCCTTTTCAATGTTCTTCCTACTCTCAACAGCTTCTTGGATAGGTTTTAATATTAGGAGAAATATTATGAATGGAATTATAGAAAATCAACTGGTATCAGGACTCAGTTTAGTTGAATTTATAACAGCTGAGTTGGTTACTGGGCTACTCTATACAATAGTTGGCATAGTAACGTTCACGATCTTAGCCTCCATTGCTTTAGGAATTCCAGCACTTAACATAGTGAGTGTAACTGCATTAGTTATAGGTATTAGTGGACTATTCCTACTAATGTGGGGTCATGCAGCTCTCATAGGTGCAGCAACATTAATAGCAGGTACATCGAGCATAATTATCGAACTTACTTCTTGGATCATTCCTTTAGTAAGTGGAATGATCGCACCTCTATACAAACTTCCTGAACCCATGAAGATATTTGCATTAATGACTCCTTTCTCCCATCCTTGTGAATTAGTAAGGTATGGCATATTAGGTATAGAAACAGCAATTTCACTACAATTAGAACTAGTACTAGGCATTACAGCTCCATTAATCTACGTAATGGTAGGCTATGTAGCTATTAAATATGCTTTCAATAAGATTAGAAGAGAAGGGTTTAGAACTCCAACAGCTAGGTAAGTACTTAATCTTCAACGTATTCTTTAAAACTCACTTCACGACCTCCTCTCTTCACAAATTTGATTTTTATATCTGGTTTAACTGGGACTCCTAATCTATTAAGGAGTGTTAGAAGTGTGATTGCATCTAATGATTTTATTACTCCTTGTTCAATTAGCTTAGCTATTATGCTTAATGCATATTCTGTAGCTTCAGGGTATAATCTAGTAGCTTTTTCAAGAATTTCTCTACCCCTCTCATCACTAAGCATACTCATAACTATATCTCTAGGTGATTGAGGTTTTTGTTCTTTCTTACTGAGTTTACTACTATATGCACGTAGCATTTCTTTTAATAATTTCTGTCTAAGACTTAGCGGTAGCTCTTCACTCATAATGCCAGCCTCACCTAAGTATTGCAGTACTATAGAGAGCCCTTATTTACTTAACTCCTCGGCTAATTTCAATACCTCGTATCCTAACTCTGTCAATTTACAATGATATTCATTGCATTCAATTAGGTTTAGAATTAGTGCTTCTGAAATGCAGTAGGGAGCTATTCCTCTGATTCTTAGAATTTGATCAAGTAATACTTTTCTGATACCCCCTCTAGAAATTCCACGAAGGAGATTTAGTAGGCA
>QMXA01000126.1 GCA_003661905.1 Thermoprotei archaeon
CTTGAGAAGTTCGGATTATCAGGCCGTGCAGTATATCCATATATGATAAGTCTTGGATGTAATGTTCCAGGTGTTCTTGCGTCAAGAATCTCATTAGAGTCTGAAGAAAGATTACAGCTTATAGCATCGACACCCTTCATTCCTTGCCAAGCAAGGTTAGTCGTAATCATGGCTCTTATAACGGTTGCTTTTAGATCTCCATTAATGCAAGTTTCAGCAGTTATTTCACTCTATGTAATCTCCATATTCATAGCGCTAATAACATCCCTAATATTTAGAAGAACTATTATGAAGAAAAAAGAACCTCCAGAACTCATACTTGAATTACCTCCACTACATAGACCTAATCTAAAGGTTATGTGGTGGAATTCATGGGATTTAGCTAAGCACTTTCTTAAAAAAGCTGGGACTATAATTCTAGCACTAAGTATTGTTATATGGCTGCTCAGTCATCTAAGCTATGCAGGATTTGTTGAAGATGCATCTAAGAGCTTCATAGCAACTATGGGGAGGGCTATAGCTCCTTTTTTAAAACCCTTAGGCATTGAAGGTGAGAAGGCATGGATAACTGGAACAGCTCTTTTAACAGGATTTGTTGCTAAGGAGCTCTTTATATCGACTATAGCTATCTTAGGGGGTTATGGTGAAGAAGTGAATATTGTGGATGTTCTAGGAATTACACCGCTACAAACATACGCAGTTCTACTATTCATAACATTGTACGTGCCATGTCTAGCTACTTTAGCGGCAATGTATACAGAGAGTAGGAGTATAAAATTAACTCTAATTCTCATATTATATATGGTTGGAATAGCCTATGTAATTTCAGTTATGATTTATACGTTACTATCCGCAATCGCTATGTTCATTTAGAATTAATTAAAAATAAGTCATAACAAGAATTTTTTAGATTCTGAATAAAAGTATGTCTAGGTGAGATTAATGAGTAAGGAAGAGGAAAGATATGAATACCCTAAAGAAAGTGAAGAATTATTGAAAAAGCTAGAAGAATTAGCAAATACCATGAAGGATTGGGAAAGAAAACCATTAGTTAAAGTTGGGAGAGCTATTGTTGAATTAATTAAGTTGCCAAAGAGAGAAACAAGCAAAAGACTTGAACCCGAGAGACTTGCTCTTCACATAAGACTTGAAGATTCATTTAAAGGAATATTTGTAGTTGAGTCAGGTGAATTCCAAGATATTGTTGAGGCTTTGAAGACTAAAATAGTTACTGAAGTTGCTAAAGCTCTAGATGCTATTAATAGAAAGAAGAGAGTTATAGAATATGGATTATAGAACAGCATAGCAACTTATTTAAGCTCCATGTATTGTGTACTAATCTTACTCTCTAAGGTCCTTAATCCAATGAATATAAGTATATACGAGGTTACACTTACAACCGAGCTAGTAACACTTAGAATTATCCCTATAACTGGTATTGCAAGACCTAGCCCTATGACTGTTGATAATATGAGTAAAATGCCTGCTACTTTTATGTAAATAGCTCTATAATAATCCCCTAATGATATGAATCCTATGCCAACAGCTATAGCCGATATTGTAAATATTATAAATGCTAAGAACATTAGCGATGCTCCTAGGACTGCTGGTAACGATTCTTGAACTGTCTTAGCAAGTTCTTGAATAGATATAGCTTGGCCCGAACTTAGCTTGGGTAACATATATACGAAGCTACTAATTAGAAATGTAACACCTACTATTGTGATCATTATTGATACTGGAACTAAGTACTTAATCATTATTTTTGTGAATATAACTCCGCTTCTCTTAATCGATGTAGATAACATATCATAGCCCTTTACAATTTCATACCACCATAAAAGTGATATTAGGATCTCTATGCCTATGAGAATACCAAAAACTATAACAACAGAGCCCATAGTTATTACTAATTCCCTTAGTAAATCTCCAGGAATAATACCACTTTTAGAAATTTCAGACCTAATTTTCTCAACAATTATAGCTAATGAAGTTGCTGTAGTGAGTATAGTTATGCTCCCTGATATATCCGCTACGCCACGCGCTATACCCATGATACTAGCTCTCTTTACAGCTCTTAGACCTAGTAATTCAGTATTAAAACTCAATACATAGCCCAGCGTTGAGTGTGCAAATACCCTATATAACTTTACTTTGAGAAATGTAATTAGGTGAAGTATTGCATGAAAATGAGGTTGATTCCAATACTTGAAGATCTCAATCCCTACATGCAATTAGCACTCGATGAAGCAATACTAGATAAAGTATCTATGGGTTTTTCACCTCCAACTATTAGATTTTACAGCTTGAAGCCTCTTTGTATCTCAATTGGGTATTTTAACGATGTTTGTAGATCCGTGAATCTAGGAAAAGCAAGTGGACTAGGTATTCCTATAATTAGGAGAATTACAGGTGGTGGTGCTGTTGTCCATGATGGTGAGGCCGAACTTATCTATAGTTTTGTATTTCCTAGTACAAGCATGTCTATAGCTCTAGAAAAGGTTGGTCTAACTATCGAAAGAGCTCTTAAGAAACTAGGTATTGCTATATCTTATGTACGAGTTAATGACCTCATTATAAATAAGAAAAAGATAGGCGGAATGGCTTGTGCTAGAAGAGGGGGGGCAGTATTAGTACATGGGACATTAATGATTAGTACCCGTACAGAACTACTGGATGATCTACTAAGAGTACCCTTGCCAAAGCTCATAGAGAAAGGAATAGTAAGAATATCCGAGAGAGTAATTACACTAGAGAAACTAGGTATCAAGGATATGAATATTGATACAGTTATGAAAGCTATACTTTCAGAAATAAAAGATTACAAAATCTACAGAGATAATCCTACAGAAAATGAACTAAGATTAGCTGAAGAAATAGCTATGAAGTACAGATCTTGGAACTGGCTATTCTCTAGATGCGGAGAAAACTACAATGTAAGAACTAGAAGATCAAAACATGGCAAAACTATTGAGATGGGGATGATTATGGAAAGGAATGTTATTAAAAAATTCCTAATCATGGGAGACTTCTTCGCCTATCCTGAAACCGCCATAGATAATGCCCAAAATAGAGTGGAGAATATAGATAATTCATTAGAACTTAGGAGAGTACTTAGTAACATAAAAGCTGAGCTTTTAGGAATATCTATAGATGATATTGTTGAACTAGCTACTTCGCTCTACAAAGAACTGACTTCTGAAGTATGACATCAATACATAGTACAGAGAGTACTTGAACTTTCTCTTCTGAGCAAATCCATATCATTACAAATTCGCATCCCAAGACTTTTTCAATTTTTATAACATCCCTAAATATTTTCTCTACACACTTAGTATCTATATGAGGCCTAGATCCGTAATAGAAAAGTTCTATAAGCTCACCATTTTTCTTATTAAAAATGAATCTATCAAACTCTCGAACTAGTTTGAGACCTTTCAACTTCTCTCTACCTTCAATAACCACTTCATCATCTATGCAAGTTATTGGATTAATTGAGAATGCAAATCCTGACGATGATATTTTTGATTCATTAATGTCATAGATCAAAAAGCATTTAGGAGATCCACAAATCTCTTCAAGAATTTCAAATTGATCAGCAAAACTAAGAAGTGATAGATAGTTACATTCCTCCTCTTCATATAGAGGCACTATAATTTTTGAAATAGAAACTGGCTTTATCTTTGCCTTCTTAGGTCTTATTACTGATACACCTACTTTTCTAATCACTTCTAAATTGTTGAGAATTTCTTCAACTCTCACATTGCTCACAATAAACACAATATAGAACTAACTTGATAACCCTTAATGAGGTATGCGGTATTCTTAATTATTTCATCGACTCATAAAATGTATAAATCCAAATATTGTTACATGTGGTGAAGTTAGCTGGAAGCAAAGTTAGGAAATCAGATACTAAAATGGGCGAGAAGGAATAGGTGGTTTCCTAAGGGAGCAAATTATCAAAATGTAAGCTCTATGAAGATCTATAAGAACCTACTAATTACAATTATAGATTGTGGAGTTCATGAACTCTTCGTACCTTTGATTATGGATAGAGAATGTCCTCTTTCTAGAAATGAATGTGGCATTATCACATTTGATGAAATGAGATATATTTATGAGGCTGAAGTCTCATCGCAATTTTATAAATATATTTTTGGTCATAGACTTGCAGAATTTAGGGTAATTACCATAAGGGATTTGATTAGAGATATTATGGTAATTACCAGTATTAATAAGATAGCTACAGGAACATCAAATGTAATAGTACTCATTAAAACAAGCTCAAGGAGCTACATATATAAAGGTCACCGGATTTACACTAAATACAATTTAGAACCACAATTCCTTTCCTATTTAACAAGAGTGGGTTTTAATGGAGTACCGAATATCTATGCAATAATTAAATATAGGGATACGAATGTAGGTATTTTTGAGGAATACATTGAGAGTATTGGAGATGGAGGTTATCCATTTTGGAAATCTTTACTTAATTACTTAAAGAATATGAAAAGTCATGATTATGAAATCCCTTGTCTAAAAGTAGCCGTAAGAATAGCTAAGTTCCACGAATCTATGTCCCTTTGTAATGAGGGATGGTGTAGAACAGAGTTGATATCCAGAAATGATATAAGTACTTGGAAATCTCGCTTAA
>QMXA01000127.1 GCA_003661905.1 Thermoprotei archaeon
CCAGCTAATAATCCCCCTAGACCAGCAATAGATAAGTACTGAGCTATAACATCATCTCTATATTCATATGGAGGTAATGTCAGTGTATCAGATAAATATGTAAAGAGGCCTATATGTATGAAGAACACTGCAAATCCTAAGAAGCTAAGAATTAAAACTCTTTGATTAAAGAAACTTCTACTCAATAGTGATAATGTGGATTTAAATCTTTCTAATTCATATGTAATTCCCTCCTCTTTAAGGACTAGCTGAAAGAGCAAGCCAAAACATAGAGCTAAGAAAGAGAGTAGTATAAATCCCAATCTCCAACTAGTTGATGAGATGTAGCCACCGAATAATGGTCCAAGAGTTGTACCTAGAGTTGTCGCAATAGATGCTAGACCCATTATCCTTCCTCTCATATCCTTTGGAAATACATCACCTACTAAAGCCATTGATACGGGTATAGCAACTGCATTTCCAGCACCTTGTATTGCTCTAGAAATTAGGAATAGATAGATATTTGGTGATATTGCTACTCCAAAAGCTCCAATACTATATAGTATCATGCCTAAGAATGCAATTCTCTTCCTACTACGAATAACATCACTAATTAGTCCTGAAAGCAATTGAAATATGCTAAAAGGCATCATGTATACAGTTATGCCTAGACCTATCATCAGAACATCGACATTATAACTGAGCTTTAATGACCTAAACATAGGCAGTATCATATTACCTCCAAAGGGACCTAAAAACGCTACAGTTAAGATAATGGCTAAGGCACTACCAACTCCACGTCTGCTAAACATTTCTAAAACCCTATCCTAATGTAGAATTTAGTTTTCAAACTTCATCTAGATCATTTCTTAGTTTCACTAAATTAATCTTATTTGAATATCATAAATAGAGCGGAGTTATTGGCGAGACTTCATATTCGTCTTAAAAATAGTGCTTTTAGCACTCGCGAATACTGCTTTCTCGTTATCCATGATTTCAATTCTTTTTCTACAAGATCTACTTTGCTGAGTTTGGCTGAGAAATATCCGGCCATGAAATATGGCACTATCTTAACACTTCTATAAATAGTAGCTAATCTCAAAGACCTACCAAAGGCTGTAATTAATGGGTATCCCAATATACTACTTGCATATCCCTGTTTATACTTACCCCTTGTTATACTTCCCTCACTTACTCCAGTTTTCCTAAGTACGAACATCTTAACATCATTAAATGAACGTGTTTCCCATCCAAGCATTTGAGCTTTGAAAACTATGTAGCTATCCCAACCTATAATCGGTTTTAAATTCACTTGCTCCCAAACTATTCTTCTAATCATTAAACCAGGACCTCTTGCATGTTCGGGATTTACAGGTTCATTAACTGTGACTCCACTAGCTACTCCTAGATGCTTATTTCTCATGAACTTTTCAAGTAGTTTAGCTATGTAGTTCTTTTCATATACTGTATCTGCATCTATTTTCAAGAGAAAATCCCATTTTAGACTTAGAACTTCAGTTGCGTACTTAACACCAATTATTAGTGCTCGAGCTACTGCTGCTCCAACATTTCTACCACCAGGTCTTTCTATACGTAAATATTTTGCCCATCTATATCTCAATGCGAAACTCCTAAGTATCTGAGGAGTTTTGTCGGTACTACTATCATCTATGAGTAGTGCTAAACTAGGTTTAACTGATTGATTGGCTAGCGAAGCTAGTGCATAGCCTACAAGCTCTTCTTCATTTCTGGCAGGCATTATAACTAGTATTCGTGAGCTCACTTTTGACTACCTACATCTCCTAGTCCTATGGCTTTGAATAATATCCCTTTACTTATAAACTTTGACGGCTCATAAATTCTTCTAGCATCTATTACTGCAGGAATTCTCATAAGCTTTCTAAAGGTATCCGGATCAACATCTCTGAATTCTTTCCATTCTGTCGCTATTATAGCTAAATCAGCACCTTTGAGAGCTTCTTTAACATTACTAGCATACATCACCCTACTACCCAATACGTGTCTAGCATTGTTAAGCGCTACAGGGTCATAGACAATTACTTCTGCATCCCTGGTTAAGAGCTCATTAACTAACTTTAATGCCTGGGATTCTCGTATATCATCCGTATTGGGTTTGAATGCTAGACCTAAAATTGCAACTCTCTTACCCTTAAGACTACCTATCAATTCTTCTCCCATTTTTATTACATGTTTAGGTTGGTTATCATTTATTTTAAGTACTGATCTAAATAGAGCTGGATCTTCACCAAGATCCTCAATTACTTTAATAAGAGCTTTAACATCTTTGGGAAGGCATGGACCTCCAAAACCTAGACCAGCTCCAAGAAAATGTAGCCCAATGCGTGGATCAAGCCCTATTGCCTTAGCTATGTCCCTTACATCACTACTTGGGAAATGCTCAGCTATACGAGCAATTAAGTTTATGAAACTAATTTTCATTGCTAAAAACGCATTTGCAGCATACTTAGCTAATTCAGCATTATAAATACTTGTTCTAATAACGGGCGGCATATCATTTCCATGGAGTATTTTGTATATCTCTAAAAGTTTATCACCACTTCTCTTATCCAATTCTCCAATAACTATTCTTGAAGGATGTAGTATGTCGTGAATAGCACTACCCTCCCTAGTAAATTCAGGATTCATAGCTAATCCAAAATCTCTACCCATTGCCAAACCAGTAATTCTCTCTATAGTTCTGCCTACTACATTTATGGTAGTACCAGGAGGCACAGTGCTTCTAACTACAATTAAATGCCATTCGCTCTTCTCTCTCAATGCCTTACCTATCATTTGGGAAGCTAATTCTACATATCTAAGATCGGCTGAGCCATTGGGTTTACTAGGAGTTCCCACCATGATGAAGCTTACTTCACTATTCTTAACAGCTTCTACGTAATTTGTCGTGGCTTTTAATAAACCTTTTTCAATACTAATGCGTATAAGCTCTTCTAATCCGGGTTCATAGAAATAAGACTTACCACAATTAATTATCTTGACCTTACTAATATCGATATCAACTCCAATAACATTTATTCCTCTGTATGCAAGGGATGCTGCAAATACAGTTCCTACATATCCGAGACCGAATACTGAAACTCTCATTTCCTAATCATCCTCAGGGCAATTCTATATGTGGTTTTAAGTGCTTCCCAATAATTCTCTGGCGTGCCAATGTCTATTCTTACATATTCTTCTGGAACTAAGAATGCCAATACTTTTCGCCCTTCATTTATTAAGAGTCTAATTGCATCCGTGAGTTCTAATTCGCCTTTAGCTGAGAATGGGGTTTTCTTCAGAGCATTGAATATTTCTTTACTGAATGAATATATTGCCATAGAAGCTATATTAGAGATTGGCACTTTAGGTTTTTCAACAATATTATCAACTTGATAAACATGAGACTTTACATTCTTTCCCAGTGTTACAACACCGTATATTTGGGGATTAGGTACTTTCTTAACTATGAGTAATGCATCTGGTCTTAACTCCTCATGTAACTTAATTAATTCACGTATTAACGGATGTTCTCTTCCCTCATCATCTAGTACTAAGGTATCACCAGCATGGACAAGTAATGTATCACTATCACCAATAGCTAATTCAACTTGCAATACTGCGTGACCAAAACCCAGAGGTTTATGTTGATTAATCCATGTTATTCTACTATCCAATACCATTGAGTAAAAGGAGCTAAGATCTTCAACTAATGCACCCTTACCCTTAGATAGTAATTGAGATATAAATGCTTCATCTACAGAGAAGTGATCTTCAATACTTCTTTTTCCACGGCCAACAATAAAGTAAAAATCCCTAAAACCAGCTTTGTACAGTTCTTCAAAGACTCTCTGAACGAAAGGCTTAACAATAACGTTCTTAACACCTTTATCAAATATTGGAAGCATCTCTTTAGGTTGTTCCTTAGATGCAGGTAGCATTCTAGTGCCAAGCCCAGCAACTGGGATTACAGCCTTCAACCCCATATGTTGCACCTTCCCACACTACCTATTTTTGACTAAGCTATAGAGTTTCGTGTACTAGGATTTAGTATAGAGATAATTATGATTTGTAGTGGCTTTGTAGTACTTATGTGAGTCTCCATGATTTCCTGAGCTTTAAATATATAGTTAAAGACTCTTACTCCTGTTATAACTATTGTTTAACATTTCGTGCTTTATTTCAATTCATTAATTGCTCTACGTATTATGTTAAGGGCTTTGCTCCAAGAATCCTCACAACGAGTTAGGACTATTGAGCCATTTCTCCATTCTAATTTAAGGTCCCATTTCTTAGATACTTCAAATATTTTAAGTAATTCATCTTCATTAATTACCCAGTCATTAAGTAAAACACTAAACACCTTAATTGCGCACGCAGCACACCTATCTCTAAAGTATTTGTATGTTTCAGAACATATTCTTGACAATGGATCTTCATTACTAGTGACTATGAATTTTATATCTTCATCTGAAGGACAGAATTCAACCTCAGGTACTTCTTCCTCAACTAATTCTCCTTTGAATACCATGTAATGACCTTCAAGTTTAGCACCATTCTTGAGAGCTGCATAAAGTTGTCCAAGTGTTATTAGCAGTTCTCCATACTCATCTAGTACCTTTACTTTAGCCACAGATACCACC
>QMXA01000128.1 GCA_003661905.1 Thermoprotei archaeon
ATTAAAGATAGAAAGCCATTAATATCGGGGATTGATGGACTTAGAGCAATACAAATAGCAGAAGCCTGTTGGAAATCATATAAAGAGCAAAAGCCTATAAAGATTGAGTATTAATTAAGAGAATTGAGTACTAAATTACTAGTTCTGTTTTTAGCTAGATCCAGAGTAAAATAATTTGTACTTAAGTTAATTTCTAGGATTAACATAGCTAAGAGAGTTATTTAAGGTAAATTCATTTACACATTTTTCACTATTAGTATTGGGATAGAGGTTGTATATCAAGAGAGCTATTTCTGGAATTATACTATTAAGCTTAGTTATTCTAATAACACTCTATACTGTAAAAACTCTCTCTTTCAATTTGCAAGGTAGTTCCTCGGGATCCTTGAAAGCATTGATAGTTGAAGATGCACTCCCATTTGGCATGAGCAGAGCTATAGAAGAAGCACTGGAAGAGCTCGGTATATCTTACGAAATAGTATCAAGTTCCGACTTTGCTTCTGTTGATTTATCCAAATATAAGATGATAATAATACCTTCTGATCAACCTACAAGTTATTATAACAACATGCTTAATTATATTGATGAGCTAAGAGATTTTGTATTAGGAGGTAAAGTAATAGTAGCTCATATGACCGATATGGGATTAAATGGCGGTACTTGGACACAATCCTTTCTCCCCTGTGCTTTAGACCTAAGACATGTGAATCTTCAGATTAATGATCTAACTATAATCAATTACCAACATCCAGTGATTAATGGACCTTATGGTACAGTTACAGACGAATCCATAGATAACTGGTACTTCTCAGCACATGGATATTTCACAAATATTCCTAGAGAAACAAATATAGTTATAGGATGTGCTGATGATCCAATAACTATGCCCGTTTATATTGAATGGAGATGTGGTCACGGATTAATTCTAGCAACTATGATGCCTCTAGAATGGGCATGGGAATGGGGATATACAGGTGGTGTAATTATGTTGAAGAATGAACTCATATATGCATATGATTACAATCCCTTATTAATAGGTGGAGATATAATTACATCATCAAAAAGAAATATGGTTAAGAATTATGACTATGTCACGACTTCAATAGTCATTACTACATTGATGATTCTTTACATTTCTACCATTTGGAGGCAAAAAAGGAATTAACCTCCTTCCTATAAGCGATATGAGTTTTACTCCGTAGAGTATTTCTGAGCTCCATAAAGAACCTCAAATTAAACACGGTTCATCATTATTCAGTTCACAGCCGTTTTATCATCGGTTTCCTAGTGTATAGGTATGTTTTCTAACTTTTTGAGTTTAAGTCTTCTAAGAATGCTCATTATCTCATTAACGAAGAGATCTATTTCCTTAGTTTCTATACCTCTACTATTTGCTAATTTCTTGACTATTCTCTCTACTATTGAATATTTCTTATATCTTTCATTAAGAATCTTCCAATCTATTCCTTTGAAACCCTTAGCTATTCTTTCATTATATGGCAGATATCCTTTAAGCATTAAGAACGCTATGATAGGGTATCCAATATAGCTACGATATTTAGTGCCGTTATCATCACTATATGCAACTCCTCTCTCTAGGTCTACATATACATAGTACTCCTTGTCTCCGAGAGATGATGTGACTCTACAGGATTTTTCATCTATGATCTTAATTCTTCTATCAGCTATTGCTCCCAAAGCTTCTAATACCTTAATTCGTGGGGGAGGGTTTAGATAAATCAATGTTCTCTCTCCTTTATCAATTCTGCATATTGTTCCGGAGTTAATAGCTTCTCTAACTCTGAGCGATCCTTGATCTTTATCTTAACTATCCAACCTTCACCATAAGGATCATCATTTATAAGTTCTGGTCGATCCATGAGAACTTCATTAACTTCAGTTACTATGCCACTAATTGGAGTGTAGACATCTGCAATAGTCTTTATAGATTCTACAACTGCAATACTTTCTCCTGCCCTTACCTCCTTGTTAATTTCAGGAAGTTCTACAGCTACTATGTTTCTTAATTTGCGTTGTGCGTAGTCGGTTATGCCTATTATAGCTATATCATTTTCTATTTTAACCCACTCATCCGACTTTGTATATTTTCTATCACTAACTACTTTGTATCCTAAAACTTCCATACTCATATACTTCACCTCTTCTTAATGAAGGGGAAGTCAACTAACTTACCAGGATATTTCTTACCGCGTATAATTACTTTAACCTCTAGCCCCATTAGTGCATGTGTGGAATTAACATAGCCCATAGCTATAGATCTTCTCAGTATTGGGGAGAAAGTACCACTTGTTACTTTTCCTACAGTCTTATTACCAACTACTATTTCATAACCTCTTCTAGGAATTACCCTTATACCTTTCTTCATCCTAATACCTATTTTAACGCGCTTTACTCCTTCTTCAAGTTGTTTCGCAAGAGCTTCATACCCTACGTACCCAGTTTTACTTGGTGTAAAAACCCAGTAACGCGCCTCAAGAGGTGTTGTATTTTCATCGATATCATTATCGTATAGAACAAAGCCCATTTCAAGTCTAAGAGAGTCTCTAGCAATTAACCCACATGGTCTAGCACCTTTCTTAATTGCTTCTTTAAGTATGCATTCAGCAACATTAGGCTTAGCTATTATTTCGAACCCATCTTCACCCGTCCATCCACTGCGACTTATTAAAAACACTTTCTCTCCTTTATATTCTAAATCAGTAATGAATTGTAGATGTTTCAGATCTAGAGCATTTTCAAATCCAAGAGTACTTATGAGATCTGCCGACTTAGGTCCTTGAATTGCTAACATTGCATAGGTCTCGGTTAAATTCTCTATAGTAACTCTTGCCGAGATTTTTTGGGTCCATTGTTTAAGCCAACTATAGATCTTTTCAATATTAATAGCATTGCATACAAGCATCCAGTTGTCATTACCCATATTATATAGCATTACATCATCCTTAAACCCTGCCTTTTCATTTAGAAAAGCCGTAGGTCCTATCATCCGGCCTTCCTGGGACTTTGAAATGTCTTTAGGAACCAAGTAGTTTAGAAGATCATAAGCATCAGGTCCCTTAATAGCTATACGACCCATATGAGTTATGTCAAATACTCCTACAGAATTGCGTACAGCTATATGCTCCTCTAATGCATTGCCATAATCCATAGCTGTCTTCACGCCTGCAAATATACCTAATGACGCTCCAAGAGCTTTATGAAGATTTAATAATGGTACTTCTCTCATTTTCATAAACCCTCTAGGTAGTTTACTAAAGGGCATACTAAATCTTTTAGCTTTAACTAAGAACACTATTGAATATTATAGTCAGAATAACCTATATTATTGCCTAACTTTTATTTCATGGAGTGGTATCAATGCCTCATTTCTGGATACCGAATTCTGATCCTAGAATAAAGCAGTACATGCTTAGACGAATTGGTGTTGAATCCTTTGAAGAGTTAATAATCGATATTCCAGAAGATATAAGGTTACAACAACCTCTTAAGTTGGGTTATGAGAAAGCGCTTTCAGAGTTTGAAATTATTAAGTTATTTGATGAGAAGCTCTCTAAGAATAAGTATTATAAATATCCTCCACCATTTATTGGAGGTACTTACTGCATTCACTATGTTCCTTCAGTGGTTAAACATATACTAATGAGGTCTGAATTCTACACTACTTACACACCTTATCATGCTGAAATACAGCAAGGAATACTTCAAGCTTTATTTGAGTATCAAAGCCTAATAGCTGAGCTATATGGTGTAGAAGTAGTAAATGCCTCAATGTATGATGGATCAACAGCTCTAGCAGAAGCTATGAGAATGGCTACTAGAGCTACTAGGAAGAAAAAGATAGCAATTCCAAAGACTATGGATAGAGAACATCTAGAAGTTCTAAGAACATGGAGTTATGGTGCTGAACTGAAAATAATTGAAATCGACTATCACAAGGAAAAAGGATTTATGGACTTAGAAGATCTGAAAAAGAGATTGTCGACAAGAGACTTTGCAGCAGTAATAATTGAGAATCCGAGTTATTTAGGATTCATAGAAGAGTACGCCAAGGATATAGGCGAAATAGCTCATGATTATGGCTCTCTATACATAGTATATGCAGATCCTTTAAGCTTAGCACTTCTAAAACCTCCAGGTGATTATGGAGCTGATATAGTTGTAGGGGATGGACAACCTTTAGGATTAGGGCTTAACTACGGAGGTCCAACTTTAGGAATCTTAGGTACTAAAGGAGATCCTAAACTAATCAGACAAATGCCGGGTAGAATAGTAGGTATGACAACAACTATAGATGGTAGTGAAAGGGGCTTTGCATTAATATGGCAAACTCGAGAACAACATATTAGAAGAGAACGAGCTACATCTAACATAACAACAAATAGTGCATTAATGGCTGTAGCAGCTGCAGTATACATATCACTACTGGGTGCTAATGGACTTAGAAAACTTGCTGAAAGCATTGTAGCAAGAGTTAACTATGCTATTAAGTGTTTAAGTAAAATTGATGGAGTCACCATCCCTGCTTTAAATGCTAAATTCTTCAAAAATGTTCCATTGAGATTTAATGGTGTTAAATATTTAGAGGTTCATAAAAAATTGCTG
>QMXA01000129.1 GCA_003661905.1 Thermoprotei archaeon
GGAGGTGTTAAAGAGTGGAGCTTTATTAGGAGAATAATATCTAAAGGAGCTATAATACTAGCACATGTACTGCTACCAAAAGCTAGGGAAATAAAGGATCCTGTTTCAGGGTTTTTCGCATTTAGAAAATCCTGTATAGATCCTAAGATATTTTCAGAAACTCATCCTCCGGGCTTCAAAATCCTACTTTATATAATGCATAAGGGAAATTTCAACAATGTAAAGGAAATTCCCTACATATTTGAACCCAGAGTAAGAGGTAAGAGTAAGTTAAGCAGTAAAGAAATCATAGATTATCTAAAACTCTTACTCAAACTCTCAGAGTTCAGAGCTATAAAATTTGCAATAGTAGGGGCACTAGGTACAGCAGTGAATTTAGGTGCGTTAGCTATACTTATGTACCTTCTTGGGCTTCCGAATTACATAGCTCATCCCATAGCTATTGAGATATCTATTATCCATAATTTTACACTCAATGAGTTATGGACCTTTAGGAGGAGAGGAATTTCAACTATAATTGCTAAGATGATGAAGTTTCATGGAAGTTCTGCTATAGCTGTGATAACTCAGTTCGTAATAGCGCAAGTACTAAGTAGAGTACTATTCATTAATTATCTAATAGCAGCATTCATAGGTATAGTAATAGGGTATGTAATAAACTATGTTGTGAGTGAATTAGTTGTTTGGCGTTAATCAGTCACGGTGGTTCTAATCATTAATCATCGAAGGGCGCTCTCATCATCTCTGGTTAATATAATGTACAGAGATTTTATCCTGATATTACCTTGCTACGTTATTAAATTAGAGAATATTTCTGGAATGTCTCTTGTAGCTTCTTCTAGATCCTTTAGAGTATCTATAGCTTTCCAATATACTTTATGATATCTAACAGCCCTAAGTTTCTTGAGCTTGGCAAGTTCTGGAAATGCTGTCTTCTCAATATCGCCACGTTGAGGTAGATAATCGAATATCGATGGTTTTAATGCATAGACACCTGCATTTATTAAGTACTCTGGGAGTACAGGTTTCTCTATGAAGTTCTCTATATAGTCGTTACTAGATATTTTTAGAATCCCATAGGGACTTCTCATAGGCACAGCTGCTATAGCAGCTATGACATTATCTGAGCTTCTAACACTTTCTATGAGTAATCTAGGATCGATATTTGTTATCACATCTCCATTTAGTACAAGAAATATTTCCTCAGATTTCAGTACATGCTCTGCATTCTTTAATGCTCCACCTGTTCCTAGAGGTTCATCTTCTATTGAATAACTTATACGAACACCATACTTCGCTCCTGAACCCAGATACTCTATGAGTTTTTCCCATCTATACCCTGCCAGTATTACGAAACTATCAACTCCGAACTTTTTAAGCCATAGAATTTGCCATTCTATAATTGGTTTTCCACCTACTTCAACAAGAGGTTTAGGTTTATCAGTTGTAAGAGGCCTTAATCTTCTACCCATTCCACCAGCTAAAATAGCAGCTTTCATAAAATCCACCTCTAGAAATGTAGAGAAGCTTCCTAATTTCTATTAATGGTGATTAGAGAATTTCTAAGCTAGTATTAGATTATAAAGGAGTAGAGAGAAATGTATTAAAAAATATTGTTTTAAATTATTTTCTTACTTTTGCAAACGCTAGTAATGCAAATATAAATGCCAGCAGTGCTAGAACAGTTGTTGCATACACTACTGGTGCTAGTCCACTAATTGCATTAACAGCTTCCTCAGCCTTTGATGTTGCCTCCTCAGCTTTTGATGTTGCTTCAGCAGCTTTTGATGCTGCTTCTCCAGCCTTAGCTTCTATGCTTGGTAACTTTCCGCCAACATCTTCAACTGCTGATTTAACTTCATCAATCTTTGATGTTAATTCACTTGATAATGAAGCTCTAGCAGTCTCAACATATGATCTAACTTCATCTCTTGTTGGTAATTCTCCTAGTTTGGCTGATATTGTATCAAGCTTTGTTGGTATCTCTGTTAATTTCTCAACAGTTGTCTTGAGCGTATCTACTGTTGTACTTAGACCTGTTACTATGGTGTTTAGACCACCTACTATTGTCACTACTCTATTTACACCTGTTAGAATCTCATCAATTGTTGTGCTTAAATCACTAATGGAGGTCTCAATACCGCCTAACTTACTATCCATGGTGCCGAACTTCTCATCAAGTACTGTTAGTATAGCATTTCTTGATGAGTATACTGCTGATTCTATCTCACTTACCATTCTACTTATCTTATTTAGTATAGCTATTGGGAATGGTACAGTTGCTTCATAGCCCTCAGCAGTCCTTAATACGAGTCTTATGTTGTATATACCTGATTCTAATACTGGCATGAATAATCCTGGTCTTAGAGGTACGCCTGGCACCTCGAATGCCATAGTTAGTGTTCCATTAAGTCCAGAGGTCCATATGTCATTGAGTATTTGTTGATTAACGCCTGCAATTGCATCACTATATACTCCATCACCAGTTGCGTCAATTAATACTGAGATCACTTGTACTCCTCCCTGTTTGAATCCACTACCAATGATCTCAGTTACTGCTGGTCCTACGAATACTGATGGTTTGAATAATATACCAGGCTTTACTTCAACAGCGAATTTCTCCTCAGGTGCTGCTCTGTCCATAACTTTGTATTCACTAACTATATCGCCTGCAGGTGTCTTTTCTACTACCTTGAAGTAGTAAGTACCTCCAGGTAGCGTTGGTAACCAGAACTCAACACTAAATCTCGTATCATTACCTACATCGGTTATTGCTAGTAATAAGCCATAGATATCTGCCATAACAGCTGGGTCTGTTCCATATGTGCTGAAGTACCAGCTATAGGCAGCTTTAAGATCTACATCTTCCCATTCATGTAGGTACACATAGACTTTGTTACCTGGTGTTAGTCCATAACCAAATATTCTTACCTTAGTTCCTAAGTTTGGCCATCCAGCTGGTACTGGTAGTAGTACTTCTTCAGTATCACAACTACATCTATATCCTACATCACAGTAAATGGCTAGATGAGGTACTGTCTTGCATCCTATAACAACTCCATTCTCATCAACAATAACCTTCTCTGGTTCAGCACATACAGTATTTTCATATGTTTCTACAACTTCACCTAGTGCTGCCGGACCAACTACGAATGATACAAATGTACACCAACACTTCTCCTCAATCCATTGTTGTACATCAATTCTGTGACCGCCTTTCGCTATTTCTTCAGGTGTCTTGATCAATATATCGAATAAGCCTGAATATGATGGTAGAATGCCCGTTAAACCATACTTTGGATGTGTTGTTATGACTTGTCTATCTGCAACATATGGTAAGACGTCCTCGGGTATGGATATCTCAGTTAATGGCGTAACTCCATCTAAGTAGAATATAACTGTTAATTCATCACTAATACCTGGTAAGAATCCATAGCCTGTTAACCTTATGTGCTGTCCAGCTACAATACTCTCTGGTGGTGCTGGAGTTACTCTTACATAGTTCAAGACTGTTAAAGCTCCTCTAAATCTAAAGGTACCGGCACCGGTCTGCTCTACTAAAACATCATAAGTACCACCAGGTATTCCAGCAGGCTCTGCATAGTCTGGTGGTAGTAAGTATGTTGTGAGGTAGTGATGTATACCGCCAAATTCTAAGAGATACTTAGTCACAGTTATGTTAGTTGTAGGAGTTTCCGTAACTACACCAGAGTTTGGTGGTAATTCTGAGTAATTAAGGAATGCACATACAGCTATAGCGAATGCTCCATACTCATCTGTTTCAGCATCATACTTCTTAACAACACCACTAGTGAGGTTCTTCCAAGTTATTGATGTATTTAGTTCTACAATGAATGGTTGTATACCTGGTGGTGATACATGCTCTAGAGCTACTCTAGTTATATATTCGTTAGCATCAAAGCCTTTACCATATATTAGTAATGGCCAGCCACCCGCTTCACAAGGTGTTTCGAGCATAGCTACATCTTCGCCACTTACAGTAATCGATGTCCCAGTTAATCCTCCTACTTGTACATATATGGCTGGAACCACGCTAATCAATGCTGAGGCATAGACATCTGGATTAATGGTTGAATTAGCCCATACTTCTATAGTTCCTCTTGGAATACTTGGAACTAATGCACTTACATCTGGTATTGTAGCTATAAATGTTCCATCATCAGCTGCAGTTACTTCCGTATATGCTGTTACTACTTTCTCACCTGCTATAGTTGCGACTACAGTTACATTAACTACGTCATTTGCTAAGAATCCATAGCCCTTAACGGTTATTGGATCATCAGGTTTCACAGTTGATGGCGTTACTTCTATCTTTGGTCTGAAGTATAGTTCTACAGGATCTGAATAGACATAGCCACTTACTGCCCATACTACATATACTTCCTCTGGATATGGTACTTCAGGTACTGTGAATGTTGTTCTCCAAGTACCATCAAAACCTGCGTATATTGAGGCTACTAGAGTTCCTCCAAGTGTTGGATCAATTAGATAATCTGATATGGATCCAAATCTTACATCAACTCTAGCTCCAGGAGCTGCAGTACCCTCTATCTTAACTGTA
>QMXA01000130.1 GCA_003661905.1 Thermoprotei archaeon
CTGCAGCACTAAGATTTATTATTGTCTCGAGTTCTCCTTGCCTAACTATACCTGCCAATATAAGCTCATCAAAATTAACGCCTAGAAGTCTTTCAATCATAGGACCGACATTGGTTGCTCCTGCACCCATTCTAATGAACTTACCATTTCGTAATTCATAGAGCTCTGCTAAATGCTGTCTTCCTAATGTTGATAAACTTCTAATAATTCTGAATTTCTTTCCTCTTATATCAAGTTCTACAATTATATTGGCTTTAGAAGCTCCATACCTAATTAGATTAGAATTCCTTCCCCTCGTATGTTTACCGAAGAATGCGAATGTTATGGCATCTATAACACTGCTCTTACCAGCACCATTATGTCCTACAAATACTATTAGGCCCTTACCTAGCTCAAGTAACGTCTTTCTATGTGAAATGAAATCTTCGAGGGAAACTAGCTTAATCATTCGACCTCCCCTAAGAGCTTTGTATTTATCAACTTGATTAAACGCTCTATTTTAGCATGCTCTACGATATTACTCTTAGTAATTTCTAAAATCTCAAGAACTAACTTAGCTAGTTCATCGCTTTTCAATTCGGCTCTTGCCAAATTGAGCAATTCATCCTCTAAACTAAATACTTCTTCTTTTATATGAGGTTCTATCTCTCTACTTGTTTCCTCCTCAATACTCCATCTATATGTAAGTACATGAGGCCCTATCATCATGGATAGGAGTGTATCTAGATCCTTAATAGAGGATTTGGAGTCCTTAAATGTAATGTGTAAAATAGGCTTCTTCCTTGAACCTAATTTTCTTAATTCTTTAGCTATATTCACTAGCATTGTTCTAAGTTTAAGTGTTATGAGAGGTAGTTCAATTCTTAATTGGGGTCTAATATCAATTTTTATACGGTGTAATAGGGGTTCCTTAGTCGTGAAATCTACTATGTAGAACCCCTTTTCTGCTGTCAGACATTTAAAACCAGCAATGAATGTAACAGTGTTTAATTCATCGATTCTTACAACTTCTAAAGATCCTGGATACGTTACTGGAGCACCATTAATTCTTAGATCTGAATTAGCTGTGTGATAATGACCAAATGCATAGTAGTTAAAATTCCTTGGAAGTTGATCAAGTGTTATTTCTCCTGCATGAGGATTCAGTTCTTTAAGACCTTGGTGAAGCATAAGTATTTTTCTATTACTATCTTCTTGATTAGTTAATATCTCCAGTCTTCTTAATGAGTGAAGCAATTGCTTAGTCTCGGATTTTCTATGTTTCGATAATCCCGCTATTAGTATATTGAGTCCGTTTATATTTCGCTTTAGTATTAGTCTATCACCTACCCCTATTATCTTTAAAAGACCCTGATCAGCAAAGAGGTATAGAATGGGTTCCTCCCCTCTTACTCTCTTGAAATCATGTTCTCCTAAGATAGCTATAATTTCTACATTGTGATCTTTAAGTTTTTTGAATCCTCTATATAGCGCTCTCAGGGGTCTACCCCCTAATCTAGGTTTATCAACAGTGTCTCCTGATATAATGACTAGCTTCGCATGTTCCTCTAAAATCTTAGATATTACTTCTTCCCAAGCATCATAGAAGTCTTGCTCTCTTTCTAATAGTCCATACTGTATAGCACCAATATGCAAGTCAGCTATATGAGCTATCAGCACCACTATGCAGTGCCCAGAATTAGTATTGGTGATAGAATCTTTAACCTATTCCATAATGGTTTAAGGAAGTACGGAATTAGGGTGGAGGTGGTATATAGTCATTGATTTCCGGGGTCAGTTCCGTTATATGCTTAGTCTTTGTCCATTCACTTACAGCATCTATGTCGGCTCCAAAGACTTTCTCTTCTACGAGATCTATTTTTGCTACTGTTGGAACTCTAACCCATTCTCCTACCAATATTGCCTCGCCAACATTTAATCCTGGTAATTGCTCCATAAGCTCTTGTGTTGCTGGTTCACAATGTTTAGCGATATACATTTGATCTTCTGGATGAACTATTCTTAGAACAGCTAGACTTCCTATTTGGCTAAGGATATTTGGATCTAGACCTCTTGGTCTTTGAGACACTATTATTAGTCCAACACCGAATTTCCTTCCCTCTCTTACGATTAGTTCTGCCTGGTATTTCGATGCAGTCTCGGTTGTTGATGATATGAATACATGTGCTTCTTCAATAACTAAGACAACAGGGTGTAGTAGTTTAGCAGAGTGCTTCAGTCCCTGCCTTTTACTCCATTCAGCAAGTTTTCTATCTTCTAAAACTCGCTGAATCCAATGGGCTATTATGGCATCTGCTTGATAAGATCTCAGCTCACTAAGATCAACAACATTTATTGCTCCAAGAACTACTCTATCAAGCACATCCCCAACAACATTGCCTAGCAATCTTTGGAGTGTCTTCTCGTGAGCTTCTAAGAGTTCTAATACCTTCTCTCCAACATCTCTACCTGCAGGACTACTACGAGTTCTAAGACAATGCTTAAGTCTCTGTAGGTATTCTTCAGATGTTTTAACGTCTGAAGAATCGATGTACTCTTTACATTCCTTGAGAAGCGCGCGCTGACGAGTAGCATTCGGTCTTATCCCTATTATTCTAGCAAGTTCGTCAAATGATACATTTTTAGGATTTAGTCTTGGTGATATGACATTGATGACTACTTCTCGTGATCTTATAGTTTTATACTCTCCATGGTAATCGAATATAATTATTGTGCCTCCCTTATCAGCTATTCTCTTAGCTAGTAATGCAACGAGATTGCTTTTGCCCATACCAGTTTTTGCAAGTATTGCTAGATGTCGTGTAACTACTTTATTTATATCAACTTTTGCCTCAACGTTTGGTGCTCTTAGTAAAACCCCTACTCTAACCCATCTATCAATTCTAGGAGCGAACATTTTTTCAAGTACTTCTGATGGTGCTTTCCATACTCTAGTTCCAGGTGTTGGTGATACTGGCGGAATTTTGAGCTCATCAGCATCTCCTAAAATTCTAATTGAGCCCCGGTAGTAGAGCATTCTTTCATTACCTCTGATATTACTTACTATTCTCTCAATGTCATCAGGGAATCTTAGATCTTCAGTAAGTACAGTACTTCCAGTTATTGATGATTCTACAAGACCTACCACGGAATAACCACTATATTCCATGTAGACATACTCACCTAGTTGAGGAGGTCTAAGTGCTACAAAAGTAGCTCTATATGGTTTTGCTTCTCCTACTATGTACCCAAGTAGTTCAAGCCCTGTTCTCATCGCCAAATACCCCCTAGAGGTTCTCTCGATGTAGGTTCTTTATAGAGTCCTACTATCATTGCTACTCTCTCTACATCTTTATTTGATACTCTTACTAGTGAATCTACTCTAGCAAGAACATATGGGTATCCCTGGATACAAATTGGTAATATATTTCTTATTGCATTCTTAACCATTTCTATTAAGTCGATATGTTGAGTTGTGAAGATTGGTATTTCTAATCTATAAACTCTGCCTCCATAATCAAATCTTACATAGGAAACTACTGCATCAAAGTTGGGTTCTAGACCCTGATTTGCTAGTAATTTACGCACTTCCATAATCATAGGACCAAATCCTAGGAATCTAATACCTTCTCCCTCGATTTCACTGAATTCAGATGCTAGAATGGGATGTGAAAATCCTGGATTTTGAGTATAGCGTTCAAAATAATATATATCACCTTTACTGAGACCTAGTAAATCTCTTGCATAGGATTTCTTAGCTATGTATATCACTTTACCCTCATTCCTCATAAGTGTTGATAAGATCTTGAGTCTTAAATCATCTGGGTTAACTTCTGGATGTTTACGTGAAATTATGTAGCGTTCATGAGATCCTCTAGCTTTCATCAACATGTTGAGTCTTACAAGTATGGATCCATCAACAAGTACTAGATCGTAGAGTTTAGATGCTTTTTCAACTGCTTCAATTTCCATATGTGTTGTTAGCATATCCAGTTCCTTTTCTATAAGTGTAGTGGATAGAATATCCACATCGATCATTTGCTCTCCTAATTCTTCCATTCCTTTACATATACCCACCCATGTAGCATTGGCGATATAAAGTGCATAGCCGCGATATTCAAGATAGTTATAGCCACTATCTATTCCAGCAATACATATGTTGATACTTTTAGCTCTTGGTATAAAATCTATCCATAGTTCTTTAATTAATTTAAGTCTTTCTTCAGCTATCTTCTCATCAATAGCTGTCTTAATTCTGTTAGCATTCCTTACTGCTATCTCTAGAGTCTCTGGTAGCAAGTAAGGTCCCTATTCTATGGATTTGTTTAAAGAAGGTATTAAACATAGGGAGTATTGTTAACGACTCTTTCTCAGGAAGATAATGACTAGTGTTAATATGCATATAATGATTATGAGTATCAATAGATTCTGAATTTCCATAACTAATGGTTTGAATACGCTAGTAGTTAATATCGAAGTTGAAGTAATGACCTTTGTAGAAGTTAGTGTGATTGTAGTTCCTGGTAGATATGTAGTGCTATAAATGGTCTCTCTCAATGTATTTGTCTCAGTAATTGTTGTAGTCTTA
>QMXA01000131.1 GCA_003661905.1 Thermoprotei archaeon
AATGGGTTTAGCCTTAAGAACTATAGTTAATGGACCTGGCCAGAAATGCTTCATAACCTTCTCTGCTACAGAATCAACATAAGCTATGTTCTTTGCAGCTTTAATATCTGATACTAAGATAGGTAGTGGTTTATCTCTGCGTTCTTTAACTTCATAAACTCTTCTTACAGCATTCTCATTTAATGGATCACAGCCTAAGCCATATACTGTATCAGTTGGGTAAATTACGAGACCTCCTCTTCTTAAAATTCTAATAGCTTTTTCAATAAGCTTCTGATCCGGATTTTTTGGATCTATTTTTATGATTTCCATAAAAAGTACCTCTAGAGCATATAATCATTGTCCATTGAACTAGTATGTGCAGTAAATATTAATGCTTTCTCGCTAACCATGACTATGATGCTTAGTTACACGTGTGGTGATGAGTTATAGAGAAGTCTATGAGTAAGTTAGTAGGGCTTTGTATAGCACTCATAGTTCTCATTACTTCAGGAGTTTTTACTTACATTCATTTTGAAAGAATAGAGAATTTCATACTTTCGGCACCTAGAGACTTACTATGGCTCTCCATGTTAGCACTAGGATTTATTGGTGCTTCAAGTGTTATAGTTCCCATACCATATACAGGTATAATATTTATAATATCATCATCTATACCTGAGGTAAATACTATAGAAATAGCAGTATTCGTAGGTATAGGTTCAGCTCTTGGAGAAATTACTGGTTGGCTCATGGGATTTGCCATGCGTAAGTTAGTACCTAAGAGTTATCGAGGTAGAGCAGAGGCATTTCTAAAATTCATTAGAGCTAAAGGTGTATGGGCTCTTTACTTATTACTCTTCATATTTGCATTTACACCTCTTCCAGATGATGCAGTATTTATAGCTCTTGGAATACTTAGATTCCCCATAATTAAGGCTTTGATTCCGTGTATAGTTGGTAAAATACTAGCTATATACTCAATAGCTACTCTTGGTAAAATGTTTGGAGAAGTGCTTGAAGAAACCATAGGTATAGCAGGGACCATGATATTAACACTAGTACTCATAACGTCATTCATAATCATAGTATTTGCAATAAACTGGGAAGAACTACTAAGTAAATTCATTAAAACTAAGTAAAAGTAATTCTTTAAATAACATTAAGCAATATTATTCCTAACATATATACTCGAAACTTAGGAAATATCTCTGAACTAAATGTGAGGCCGGTATCGATGATGGTTGAAGCTAAAGAATGCCAAGATAATGTAGTGTATGTAGGTAAGAAGTTCTACATGAGGTATGTAGCAGCTTTGTTAATGAAATTTAATTATTTTAAATGTAGTAAAGTAATTGTTAAAGCTAGAGGTAAGGCTATTTCAAAGGCCATACATGCAACTAAGGTATTTATTGATACATTTAACAATGATGTTAGGTATGGAAACATTAATCTAGGCAGCATGAATATAGATATAGAAGGTAGAAGATTTAGGTTATCAACAATAGAAATAGAGCTTCTTAGATTTTAATCATAGTTTAAATATGAGTTCTTTCACCAATTTCTCTAAATCCTCACAGTAGAAATCCCTTAGTTCATTAAGTATGGAAGCTACTATACTAGGTTTATCCCTTCTTAAATTAACATGCTTACCTATAATCCAGATAAATGAATCTAGGTGAAGAGCTGGTACACCACTTAGCTCAGCTATATAGCTCCATATCTTCCTTACAATATCTGAGCTCTTCATAACGGTCTTGATATCTTTACAATCAGCGTCAATGAGATTAGCAGTGCAAGTTATTAAAGCTACTCTCCTATCAACCGGTATTGGTATATCCATGGGGAGTACGAGATCTGTTTTAAGACATGCTTTATAACCATAATAATACATCTTTACAGCGAAAACAATAGTTTTTAACTCTTGTTCAGTACCTAAACATTTTGCAAGTGTTTTTTGAAGCAACTTCCCTGCTAATACCTCATGGCATTGTTTCTGTAGAACAATTTCAATATTCTTACACAGAAGTAGTTTCTTCAATCTTCTCACTTTAGCCTCTTTATAGAGTTTATTACATTGAGAAATCTGGAGAAATTCAATAACACTACTTATTGCAGACTCAATATTATTTATGGAATTGCAATGTAAAGCCATATGAGAACAAAATTCATTCCAGTATTTTTCTCCTCTACAATTAAGTGCGTAACTAACTAGGGCATTCACAATACCCAATAGCGGAACGAGCTTTGGATTGCAAAAACTACATAGTCTAGAAAGCGAATTGAATTGCGGATCTATAATTTCAATACTCTTAAAGAACTCTAACCCAAGTGATCTTATAATGCTTGAAATTCTTTCTATGCGTTTATAATTTATATTAAAAGACATCTTCATTACCATTTTAATGGTAATGATTTACATACATAGTTTAAACAATAAACATAGTGACTTGATTTAATGCTTTACTAATTAATTCATTATGATGTATCTTATCTCTAGATCAACTCATAGTTATTGCTCCAGTAGGACAACTACTTGCTGATTGACTTACACAGTCCTTGAGCTCGTCTGGAACTACCCCTATTGATTTGCTCTCATCATCTTCCTTAACTAATTTATTAACCACCTTGCTTTTCCCTGTTTTTGTATCCATTTCGAATACTTCCGGGCACATAGACCAACACACACCACAGCCTATACATGTATCTTTATCTACTTTCACTTCAAAAGGCAATGTTTATACCCTTAATTACATACGAGAAGATTGGAAATAAATGTTGAGTATATGGATAGCTAAGTGACTTCTCATTATATAAATCATAGGAATCTTAACTTCATCGATTATTATTAATTAATTGTGGGAATAGATTCACCAATACTCTTCAGTATGTATCCTTATCAATTGTCTTGTAATTTTCCTCATCCCTTCGTCATATCTCGTTAATGATGTATATACATTATCTTCACATCCTCTGCTTAAATCATAAAATTGAATTGTATTTTCCTGTTGAGTAATATTAAAGGGACACCAAACAATATTATACTCTCCGATAGGTTCAAACCTTTTTAGTAAATTCTTAGCTATTGCCATAGCCATTGATAATTCCCTACTCATCTGAGCTCTTTCTTCATCTATAGGTCTTCTAAATATCATGGGCATAAACAATCTTCCAAAGAATCCTAACTTTTTGAATTCTTTAATCTCCCTTGATAATGTAGTATAGTACAATTCTTGAGCTTCTTCATAAGTCTTTCTCCATAGATTATATACTTCATTTACGTCTCTTAAGTTTGGTTTTAAGACTATATCCCTCTCATTAGCTAAGATTTCTCTTCTATCCTTAGGAAGCCTTCTAATTAATGCAAATATTCTATATCTATTCTTAATATATGGTGGAAAGAATACATCGAAATCTAAATCTATAATTCTTCCTTTATTATCTCTCAATTTAAGCTCCATATATGGAATCCAGTAAATTCTCTGACCATGCAATGCTTCTCGTTTCTTAATCACTGCAAGAAAATACTCGTATCTATTGAGCATTTCATAGCTCATAATAGTCACCTTTCCAGTAGTAGAGACTCTTGCTTTCTTTCACCTTCGTAATCTAAAAACTTATATTATCTAAAGACACATTTATAGCACTAACTTAACTTTGAGACCATTATTGATATGGCTCTAGTTTAAATACCGATTAGTACTGCAATTTAAAGGGGTATTGCAATGGTTGTGGATGAAAGAGATGTAGAAATACTCAGATTTCTTATGGAAAACTCCCGAACACCACTAACTGAAATTGCAAAGAGACTGGGTATAAGTGACGTCGCTGTCAAGAAAAGATTAAGGAAATTGGAAGAGGAAGGTGTAATTAGGAGATATACAGTAATAATTGATCCATCAAAGCTTGGTTTCAGGAACGTATCTATTACAGGTATAGATGTTGAGCCTGATAAAATATTTGAAGTAGCAGAAGAGCTCTCTTCAAGAGACTATGTAAAGTATGTAGCTATAACAACAGGAGATCACACAATAATGGCTGAAATATGGGCTAAAGATCATAGTGAATTGACAAAGATTCTAAATGAAATTGAGAAAATGCCCGGAGTTAAGAGAATATGTCCTTCAATAATTGTTGAAACAATAAAACATTATTAATCCAGACAATACAACTATAATACCAATTCTAATGGAAAATTTAATTATTATAGAAACCAATAACTACTAATGAAGGTGTTGATAATGGGTGAAAAACCTACAGCTGCATATATTTTAGTATTAATAGGAGGAATATTGATATTAATAAATGGTATAATACTCTTAGCTGCATCAACAGTAGCTGCTGCAATAATAGCATCGATAGCTCCACTAGCGCCGGTTGCTGCGTTTGTAGTTGCTCTTGGAGCTATAGGTCTTATATTCGGAATATTATTGATCATAGCCTCAACAAAAATAAAGACGGGTGTGCCATCAACTGTTAAGACATGGTCTATAGTTGCTCTCATATTATCAGTACTAAGCATATTTACATGCA
>QMXA01000132.1 GCA_003661905.1 Thermoprotei archaeon
ACAACAAACAGGGTATCATCGTCGATAACAAGCACATCCCTAAAGCCAACAACCTCTGTCCCAATGCTTCGCCCATGTCCAACACGCTCTGCATTTCTCCTATAGCACTCCCTAGCCATACTCTTATACTTTGGAAGCGGAAATAGCTCTACAGCTTCTCTACAGTACTCCATAGCCTTATCATATAGACCTAGAGCCTCATACTGCATAGCAATCTCATAGAAAATCATCCCATCCCTCCCATACTTATCAACCAAGGCTTTCAGACAGTCAATAACTTTGTAAGAATCTGAAGAAGATTCCCTACACTTCCTTATCTCCCTATTAATCACATTCCACAACAGCGAAACCCACCTATCAACTGCATATAATGCTTTCACAATAAATAAAACTACACGACTCTCTATCGTTCTTCATCACACTCCATAACATAACAGAGCACTGCCGATGAAGATAGCAATGTATATATTAGATCCGAGAATGTCAAAAGATAAAATCGAGGGCCTTAGATGACAGCTCCCTGTCTATAAGGGCATAATCTATTAGTCTCGATATAGAGCTTTATTTTTGTCTCGAACAATTTCTTATGAGACTCAAGAATCTTCCTGAGATTTCACAACATCACTAGCTCCTGATAATAAGTTGCTTGGAGCTTATTACATTATGAAAATTTTTTACTTGAGTAAAAACTAGCTATGTTCATAAATGTTTATAGTAGTTTTGCACCACAAATTTGCGGTGACGGTAATGGAGCTCGAGATATGCTCTAAGTATGGTGGTTTAGTTGATTGGTTTGAGCATAGAAAGGTTGGGGATCTATGTCTATGCTGGTTTGGATAATGTAGGGGAGCTTGTGTTTTGTGTTTAAATGTATTGTACATGAAGTTTTTATATGATGTAAATTCTTCATTATGTTTGGCAGTGGGGGGCGTTTGGCTGGTTTGAGAGTGCTTTCTGCTGTGTTTATGATGTTTATCTTCTTAGGGCTTATCACTGTTCCTTGTTTTGCTTCCTATAGTGATGTGGAGGGCTGGGGTATTGCTGTTGTTGGTTTTAGAGGAAAAGTTCTTGGTTCTTTCGTAGATGGTGATTTTCTTTATATTTGTGGTTATGTTGAACGTTATGTTGATGATAAGTATTCTCCCGAGATTTTTGTGGCTAAGATCAATATTGAAGAAAGAATGCTTGTATGGTATAGAGTTGTTGAGAATGTTAGGGGCTGGGCTAATCTCGTGCTTGTAAAGGATGGTTATGTTTACGTGGCTGGGCTTTTAGCTGGTAAGGGTTTTATTATTTGCCTTAACAGCGATGGAGAGTTTCTTTGGGGCTATGTTACTGAGAAGTGTTTTAAAGGATTACTTGATTTAGGAGACTACGTTTTAGCCTACGGTGAAGGACAATTCATTATACTGAACAGAGAAGGCGATATTGTTGAAAACGTTATGATTGTGTTAAGAAATAGTGTTGGTGAATGGTCTCCCTTAAACGTTATGAAAGCTATCTATGTTAATGGAAAAATCTATGCATTAGGCTATAAATGGAATCTAATTTCTGAGAAGAGGTATTTTGATTTGGACGGATTTCTAATATGCTTTAATAAAGATCTCGAAGTTGAGTGGGCTGTAGGTTTCGGTACTAAGGAGTTTAATGAATACTTTACCGATATATATTATCATAATGAATATTTCTACATAACAGGCTTCAGTCATGAAATGGGGGAGGAAGTTACTGAAGAGAAGGGTGTTATTGTTGCTAAGTTTAGCCTTAATGGAACACCATCATGGGTTAAGCTCTTCAATAGTAGATGTGAAAGTGCACAGTCAATTCACATATTTAACGAAGATATCTATGTTGTAGGTCGTTATAGAAGTAATATATCGAGCCTACATGACATTCTGGTATTAAAGATTGGTGAAGAAGGTGAAGCTTCAGCATGGACTATTGGCAGTAGTTTAGAGGAGTTTTGCTGGAAAAGCACTCCCTATAGAGAAGGAATCATAGTGTATGGCAAGTCAGCTATATGGAGCTTCAATAAAACAGTATCACACCTCGTAATAATTTACTGGCCCCTAGATAGTGTTGGCGAAATTAAGTGGGGTATTGAAAACTTGGAATCTATTAGAGTAGAGAAGAAGCCAATACCAATACCTAGCACACCATATGAAATAACTTTCCGTAGTCTTGAGCTAAGAGAATATGAAGCATACTGTAAGAAATATGATTTCAAAATTGTAGAGAAAGAAATTACCTTAAACTTTGCTTATGGACAACTTTCTTCCGAGGAAGAAACAGTCAGAACAACCAAAACCACACCAACAAGTCCAACAATCCCGACTACACCCATAACACCTACCACATCAACAACTATTACAACTCCTACAACACCTACTACTCCAGCAACACCAACCATGCCAACTACGCCCACAACCCTTATGACCCCAACCACTACATCATCAACCATGCCAATAGGTCCAACAACACCTAAAATATCCCCAATCACTATGGTGGTCTTAGCAATAACTATACCAGCTATTATAATATGCTACTTCATCGCCAAAAGAACTATGTTAAGACGTTAAGTATAAGGAACGTTGCGTTATTTTTACTCTTAATTACGAGGATGATGTGGTTTAGCAGAGAGCTTCGCCAAGAGTAAAGCATTGTGTTAAGAAGTAGCTTTGTACATGTAGTAGTTACAGCTAGAATATTTTCTCTGCTCTCTGAAAAATTCTCATACGTGATCACAGGAAAGCTTTTAACATAAAGCTGGTTTAAAGAGGAAAAGATTAAAGAAGTTGAAAAGTTTCTTAAGCTATTAGCTACTAAGTGTTATAAACGTTTAAGATGAATTGCTTAGTAGGTTTAGTACCAACTCTATTTGGTATTTCGTTGTGTTGTTCTATTAGCTCATTATGTTTGTTTACTAGTTCTTAGTAATGTCTTATTAATTCTTGAAATCTTTTGACGAGTTTTATAAATCTTTCATATAGTTTTGCTAATCTCTTTAATTATTAGGAAGTGTTTGGAAATTCCGACCACCCCTGATATGGCTGGGTGTTATTGTGGTTTACTGCATTCTCGTAGGCAGAAAGCGGCGATTTTAATTAAAATGTATATTTTTTAGGTCTCTAGAACCTTTTTAGTATTATCTTATACACTGATACTTCAATAATGAATACTATAGTTGCTGCGGCTATGACTATAGGTGTTTTAGGCAGTATAGTGTCTACTTCAAGATCGTAGCCCAGTACTCTTCTAGCGGTATCAACTGCTACTGTTGCTGGATTAATTAGTGCAAATGATTTTAGAGGCTTAGGGAGGTATTCAGGTGGTGGCCACCACATACCTGAAGTGAATATGTATGGAAATGCTATTGCCATAGTAATTGCTTCTGCTGTTCTCGATGTCTTAGCTATGATGCTTATTATGAGTCCTACACCTATGAAGAATATCGCAGCTAGTGCGAGGTGCAGTATAGCAAGCCATGACGCAGGGTCTAATGCATTAAAGTGTATTCTAGCTCCAATACTTAGACCTACCGCCACAATAGCTATAGCAGATAGCGTAATTACCGCTAGGCAGCTAAGCGTCTTACCAGCTAATAGTTCCAGTGGTGTTATCGACGATGCCAGCAGCCTACGTAGTGTGCCTTTCTCCTTCTCCTCAACAACTGCTGTAGAACCTACTGAAAGATCTGAGAATAATGCCTCTATATCTATGACGCTGATGACCATGGACCCAAGTATATCAGCCCTACTCACTAAGTTCTTAGGCTTAACAACCTCTACTGGCGTATTGATTGGGCTGGCTAGGCCCAATATCCACAGCTTCATCATGCTTAGATTGAAATACTCATCATATGGTGAACTAGCAGTTATATTTCCTGCATATATCTCCATGTACTTAATAGCTATTCCTAGGTATAGCTACACAATCTCCATATTTATTTAAAATTTGATCTCCCAATAAAAATATCAATTCATAGGACTCTACCAATAAGTTAAAGCCTTATTATCAAATATATTATTTGGGACCAATGTCTTGGTTGAAAGAAGGTTATTACATTTTTTAAAGAATATTGAGAGAGTTGAGAAGGAGACTAGAAAGAAACGTAATATAGTTATTCGTTGGAAGAGAATGAAAATTAAGGTGTAATTCCATGGCTCTAAGAGTAGGAATTAAGATATGTCATAAGAATAGATGCATCAATTCTTCTGCTTTACTAAATACCGGTTTTGAAACTCCATCACCTATGGTGTCATTACCTATAGACTTAGCTGAAGAACTAGGTCTAGAAGTAGGACCTCCTATAGAATTCGAAGGTCCCGGCCTTACACGGGGAGCTTCATACCATGGTGGTGAAGTAGATGTAATAGTTAGTTCTAAGAATGAAGTAAGAATAATTAAAGCACAAGCTCTAATTACTCCTGGTGAGGAAGAAGTTGTAATGTCAGATAAGTGTATCGAAGCTCTAGGTATAGTAATAGATTTAA